>JAFGJP010000069.1 GCA_016929035.1 Candidatus Auribacterota bacterium
AACCACTTAGGATTTCGTGTTTTTCCTCTATTTTGCTCACTGCTTTCTATTGCTACTCCTTACCACTTATCCATTACTGCTTTTCACTTTTAACTTTTTATTTTTTAATTTTAACTTTGTGGCCCTCCTGTCCAATTGCTATTATCCTCCGTACGTACACACCTTCAATTTGACATTTGAAATTTTTCATTTGGAATTTATATCATCTACTTCACCAGATAATCTTTCAGCAGCCCTTTCACTTCGCTGGAAACTTCAGCTGAAATATAGACTCCGTCATCGCGGTAGGCTTTCTCACAGACAAAGCCGGAATGAAAAATCTCATTAATGAGACCTGATTTTTCATGGGGTATGAGAAACCGGCAGAACTCTCTTCCTTTGCCTATCAACCCGACAACTTCCTCGAGAAGCTTTTCCGTCCCGTCGCCTCGCTTTGCGCATATAGCGACAGAATGAGAATAGTTCCGGAGGGCCCTCTCGATAACAAAAGGATTTTTGACCAGATCGATCTTGTTGATAACGTTGATCACGGGCTTTTTTATTGCTCCAAGCTCATCCAATACTTCCATGACAGCCATGTGCTTGGCTTCCAGATGAAGGCTTGTCGCGTCCATGACATGAATGAGAAGGTCAGCAACGACGACTTCTTCAAGCGTGGCTTTGAAAGCTTCGATAAGATGATGGGGAAGCTTGTTCAGGAAACCCACTGTGTCGCTCAAAATGGCCTTCTGGTTATTGGGCAGCGTAATCTGGCGGGACAGCGGCATGAGGGTAGAAAAAAGCTGGTCCTTAACCGCTGCGTTCGCTTTTGTGAGCGTATTAAAAAGCGTGGACTTACCTGCATTTGTATAGCCGACCAGAGAGATCAGGGGATACCCCCTGCGGATGCGGTGCTGCCTTTGAATATCGCGCTCTGATTTTATCTTCCTGAGGTCTTTTTGCAGACGAAAAATCCTCTCGCGAACCCGCCGCCTGTCGACTTCAAGCTGCTTTTCTCCGGGACCCCGTGTCCCGATGCCTCCCACCTGCCGGGAGAGATGCGTCCAGAGCCTTGTCAACCGCGGCAGCATGTAGTTAAGCTGGGCCAATTCGATTTGAAGCTTTCCTTCGCTAGTGACCGCCCGCTGCGCAAAAATATCCAGGATAAGCTCTGTCCTGTCGAGGACTTTCACTTCCAGGAACTCCCGGAGATTTCTCTCCTGGGCTGGAGAAAGGTCATTATCAAAAACAACAAGATTCAGATCTTTTGAAAGAAGAATCTCCTTGAGCTGCTCCACCTTGCCCTTTCCGATATAAAAAGCCGGTACGGGTTTTTCCCGGGCAACAATCATCTGGTGAAAGGTATCAGCCCCGGCCGAATCCACGAGCATTCTTAGCTCTTCCACAGACTCTTCTACATCCCAGCTTTTATCTTTTCTCAGTTGAACAGCTACGAGGCATGCCCGCTCTCTTTCCACCTTCCTTTTTATCTCATGTATCACGATCATCCTCTTCCTTCACTTCCTTCAAAATATCCTTTATGATTTTTTCGGTGTCTCTTCCCGCCTCCACCCACACCACATTCTTCATCTTTTTAAACCATGTCATCTGCCTTTTGGCATAACGGCGCGTATTTCTTTTAATAAGACAGACAGCTTCTTCCAGAGAAACCTCACCTTGAAAATAGAGGAAAAGCTCCTTGTATCCTATGGCCTGCAAGAGGGTCGCGTCAGGGGAAATATTCTCTTCAAAAAGCTCTCTCGCCTCGTCCACAAGGCCGCATTGCATCATGCCGTCGACACGCTTATCGATTCTCCTGTAAAGTTCTTTTCTTGGCAGAAGAAGGCAGAAGATCCTGTACGGCTCTTTGACAAGAGAAGCTGTGTTTTTCTGAAGGACAGAAAACTTTTCCCCCCGTATTTCCATGACTTCCAGCGCTCGCATGATACGCCTTTCATCATTTGAAGAAATAACGTTCGCGTAGTCCGGATCCCTTTTTCGAAGATCTTTATAAAGGCTCTCAAGACCTTTTTCATCAATCTGGACTTTCAGCTTATTTCTTATTTTTTTGTCTCTTGGAGGGCCCTCGAAAAGACCTTCGAAAAGGCATTTCAGATAAAGGCCTGTTCCTCCGGCAAGTATGGCATTTTTCCCTTCTTTTCTTATCTTTTCAATATTTGAAGCCGCCATGCGGATATATTCGGCAACGCTAAAAACCCTGTCATGTTTCATAAGACTGATGAGATGGTGTGGAACAGAGGAAAGCATCTCCTTTGTCGGCTTAGACGTTCCGACATCAAGTCCTTTATAGATCTGCATGGAATCGCAGGAGACGATTTCCGCATGAATCCGGCGAGCAAGATGAAAGGAAACTTCTGTTTTTCCTGTTGCCGTGGGGCCTGCAATGGCTATAAGGGGTAGGTTATTGTATGAAGACTGCATGAATTGCTTTGAAATGTTGGTTTCCTTTCAATCCTTCTTTATGCTTCAAAGTGCTGAGTCATGCGTCGTGCGTAACGTGCTTTTAAAACAAATAATATAGTTTTTGGTTCTTTCTATCTATTTTTTTACTTTTTACTTTCTACTGCTCAGTGGCTGTATTTTTTTGAATTTCTCTTCTTGTGTATTTCCAGAGCCAGCCGGAACAGCTTATCAATGAGACGAGGATACTTAAGGCCGCTTTTTTCGAACATTTTGGGGAACATGCTGATAGAAGTGAACCCGGGGATGGTGTTCAGCTCATTGACAAAGATCCTGTTTCCCTTTTTTGTTACAAAAAAATCAACGCGCGCCATGCCTTTCCCCTCAAGCGCCTGAAAAGCGCGAACAGCATAATCCCTTATTTTTCTTGCTGTCTTTTGGTCGAGCTTGGCAGGAATAAAAAGCTCGCTCCCTGTATTCTCGTATTTCGCTTTATACGAATAAAAGCTGTCTCCGTGCGGAACGATTTCTCCCGGCTGTGATGTCACGCATCTGAAATTGCCGAGGACAGAACATTCGATCTCACGAATATCATACCCCTGCTCGATGATAATCTTGAAATCATACAAAAAAGCCTCCCTGACAGCTCCAAGGATCTGTCGTCTATTTTCCACGCGGGAAATCCCCACAGACGACCCCAGGTTGACAGGCTTGACAAAGACAGGGAAACGGAAATTCTTTAAAATGGCTCTTTTTATCTTTTCCGGATCTTCGTTATCGTAAAACGTCATCCATTTGACCACAGGAAGACCTCTTTGCCAGAAAAGCCGCTTCATGACATCCTTGTCCATACCCGCTGCGCTCCCCAGAACACTGCATCCGACATAGGGGATGTTCATCATCTCAAAAAGCCCTTGTATTGTGCCGTCCTCGCCATATGTGCCATGGAGCACCGGGAAAAATGCATCTATTCGAACAGGTTTTTTGTTTTGAAGATCCAGAATATGACCTTTCCCGGCATCAAGGGCAGGCGTGCATTTTTTTCCCTTTTTTA
>JAFGJP010000321.1 GCA_016929035.1 Candidatus Auribacterota bacterium
ATATGATTATAAGGATATTAAGAATAAATAACATCTTGAATAGAATCATTTTCAGGGAACTTGAAAAAAGAAAAATAATCCTTATTGATGATCTCCTGCCTGAATTTTTCCATGGGAAATCCTATGACGTTCCACGTTGAGCCTTTAATTCCAGAAATAATTGACCCTTTGTGAGCCTGGACAGCATAGGCTCCGGCTTTGTCAAAAACATTCGTTTTTTCCATGTAAAGCAAAATATCTCTTTTCTCAAGATGTCGGAAAGTCACGTAAGATATATCAAAAAAATCAATGTCTTCTCTGTGCCAGGAGAGGTCGATAACGCTGACCCCTGTTGCGACGATATGCGTCCTGCCGCTCAGAGTTTTCAGCATTTCGAGAGCTTCTTCTTTGTCTTTTGGCTTCCCGAATATCCTTCCGCCAAGAAAGACTTCTGTATCCGCCGCAATAATAAGTCCGCTTTGCACCTTTTCCAGGCAGCTTTCAGCCTTTTTTCTGGAATTGTCTATCACGGTTTTTTCAGGAGGAAGGTGATGGTTTTTTCCCTCCATGACATTTTCAGGGATCATGACGCGGAACGGACATTCAAGGATTTCGAAAATCCTTTTTCGCCTCGGCGATTTTGACGCAAGAATGATTTCAGGTTGATTATTCATTGGAATGATTATATAAGAAAAGAAAAAATTTAAACAGGATTTACAGGATTAATCAGAATATTTTTATTTTTGCCTTGAGGGATTTCATGAGATCAAAAAAATTTGGAAAGGTGACAGAGGCAGCTTCTGCTCCTTTGATGACCGTTTGACCATGAGAACCCAGTCCCGCAACGGCAAGCGACATGACAATGCGGTGATCTCCATGTCCAGAAACAAGGCTTCCGCTTAGCCTTGACTTTCGGATAATCATCCCGTCCGGAGTTTCTTTGACAGATGCGCCCATTTTTTTCAGCTCCCCGGCCATGGCCGATATCCTGTCTGTTTCTTTTTCCCTGACGTGCTCACCGTTATAAATCACAGTCTCCCCTTCTGCAAAGCATCCGGCAACGGCAAGAACGGGAAAAAGATCAGGCGTGTCCCTGATGTCGATCGGGATGCCCCGAAGGCTGCTTTTGCGGATGATCAGCCGGTTTTTTTCTGTTTTTATGTGCGCTCCCATTTTCGTCAGAGAAGAAATGATCGCCTTGTCTCCCTGCACATCGCGTATGTCCGGTCCTTCAATAATGACATGGCCCTCGGCGAAAAGAGTGGAGCTGACAATAAAAAATGCTGCCGAAGAAAAGTCAGAGGGAATTTTAAATGCGCGCGGCCTGTATCTTTGCTTTGGCGGTATCTCAAAAAGCTTTTCGCTTTTGTGAATGACCGTGATGCCTGAGCGTTTTAGCCAGAGAAGCGTCATATCGACATAAGGCTTTTCGTTAAGAAGAAGGACATTGATCCGGGTTCTCCTGGGGAAAAGCGGTGCTGAGAGGAGAAGGCTGGAAAGATACTGCGAGCTTTTGGCGCGCAGGCTGACATCTCCGCCCCGGGCTCTGCCCTGAACGGCAAGCGGAGCTTTATCATTTCCGCGCGTTGAAAAAGCTTTTGCTTTAAGAGATCGGAGAGCTTTCATCATCTCACCGGCCGGCCGGTTCCTGATCTGGTGGTCTCCTGTAAAAAACGTCCATCCTTCGACAAGGCTGGCAAGCCCCATGGTGAAGTAAAGGGTCGTCCCGGAATTCATCGCATCGATGATATTGTCCGGGGTCTTTAAGAGCCCTCCGGTACCCTGTATTGTAATTCTCTTGTTTTTTTTGTCAGCTTCTATCCTGGCGCCGAACTGCATACAGGCTTTCATGCAGGCGAGCGTGTCATCTGAAAAAAGAGCGTTTTCAAGACGGGTTCTGCCCCCTGCAAGGGTTCCGCAGATAATGCCCCGTATGGTATGAGACTTTGAGCCGGGTATGCGGACCCGTCCTGATAAAGAAGATTTTTTGATTACAAAGTTCATCGCACAAAAAGGTTCATCCCTCCTATTCCCATTTTTTCTACGGAAAGGATGATGTCATCTCCTTCGAAAGAGACAAAGTCTTCAATCCCGTTATCATCGTCATAATCATAGTGCCCGGAAGGATCCAGAGTAAGCAGGTTCAGCCCCGTTGCGACGGGCTTATTGACATCCTTTTTCAGAACGGTCTCTCCTTTCGGATACTCTATGGAAAAAGATAAAATATATTCGATGCCGTCGATATTGTCAAATTCTATACGCACCAGATAGTTTTGGCCTTTCAGGCTTTCTGACTGGATGAGGACTTCCGCTGTAGAATGTTCGAAAATACCTCCGAAGTTCGTCAGGGTAAGCGTCTTGATATTTTTTGAGTCCGGGACCGGGACCCTGGCATTTTCCGTAAGATAAAGCCCTGAGCCCGCTATGCCTTTTTTCCTTATGTTGACAAAAGATTTTAGCGTGTAGGTCTCGCTGCCGGATTCAGCTGTGACCTCAACAGAGACAGCTGTGACAGGCGTTGTCAACGTCTTGCTGATATTGATACGCCCGGGGTCGATTTCTGAATTTGTGCTGTCAAAGTAGCGGAAGCTAAGAGATATGATGTTATGCTCTCCCCTGAAGAGAGGTTTTGTAACGCCAAGGTATTCCCTGTAGATCATTTTTTTCGAAGGTTCATAGTAAATGCGCATGATCACATCTTCGTGAACTCTGGGATCAGGGTAGTAGATGACCCTTCCATGACGGTAAAATTGCGACACGTGAAAGCGGACGAATTCCCTGGATGATGTTTCTGTTTTTTCGAAGAGGTATCCCATGTTTCGAAATTCATAGGACTTTGTTTTTTCATTGAAGACTTCTCCGACAGGAAAAGATGCTCCTTTAAGAAGAGTTCTCTCCAGCTGATATTTTTCTCCCGGCTCTATCTTGTCGACCGTTTGGACATACCACGGCACGAACTGGATTTCCGTTTCCTGTGCTTTGATGATTTCAAGTGCTTCTCTCAGGCCGTCGTAAAAATAGTCGCCTTCAATAATCTTTTCGACGGCAGTTTCATCTGAAAGCTGGCAAAGGGCCTGCCCCTGGCCGTATTCCCACGAATCCAGCCCGGCTTTAAAAACATAGATGATCGTGGCGGAGATGATTGTGCTGAGCGCAATAGCGATAAGAAGTTCAACAAGCGTGAAAGCTCTAA
>JAFGJP010000070.1 GCA_016929035.1 Candidatus Auribacterota bacterium
GTGCGCGGTGATGAAGAACTTCAGAAAAAAACAGTAAAAGTCAAAAGGATGTCAAACGGACAGGAAATGGACGTCAAGGTAGAGGATATATATAAAATCATTTCTGAAAATCAAAAAAAACCTGATTGAGTCTTTTTTCCGTTGTGCCCTTTATTTATGAATATCTTTATTCTGACGGACGAAATGGACCTAACGGGCCAAACGGACAAAACGGATACGGAGGAACAATGAAATATTTTGAAAGAACACATCATTGCGCGGAACTGACCAGGCAAGATGTCGGCAAACAGGTCATCCTCTGTGGCTGGGTTGATACCGTAAGGGACCATGGAGGCGTTCTTTTTATTGATCTCAGAGACAGAAACGGCGTCACCCAAATCGTCTTTAATCCTGAAGTTGACAAAAACATTCATGAACAGGCACAGGGACTTCGAGGCGAGTTTGTGATATGCGTGAGCGGAAAAGTCAGAGAGCGCTCTCCTGAAACGATCAATCCGAAGCTGAAGACCGGAGAGATAGAGGTCTTTGCCGAATATCTCGAGGTCCTGTCGACATCCGAACCTCTGCCTTTTCCCCTTGATGACGATCTGGATGTCTCGGAAAACCACAGGCTGAAATACCGCTTTATCGACCTCAGGCGAAAATACATGCAGAGAAATCTCATTTTCCGTCACAGCGTAGCCCAGTCTGTGAGGAACTTCTTGACAAAAGAAGGCTTTTTAGAGATTGAAACGCCTTACCTCACGAAAAGCACTCCAGAGGGCGCCCGCGACTATCTGGTTCCATCAAGAGTCCATCATGGAAAATTTTATGCTCTGCCTCAGTCCCCGCAGCTGTTCAAGCAGATACTCATGATCTCCGGCTATGAAAGATATTTTCAAATCGTGAGGTGCTTCAGGGACGAAGACCTGAGAGCCGACCGTCAGCCTGAACACACCCAGATCGATATGGAATTTTCTTTCTGCGATGAAAACATGATACAGACAGTCATTGAAAAGCTCATCCAGCGCGTCTTCAAAGAAAATCTCGGAAAAGATATTCAAATCCCTTTTCAGAGACTCTGTTATAAAGACGCCATGAACCTTTATGGAAGCGATAAACCGGATTTGAGAATACACGAAAAGATCGGAAACGCGACCATGTCTTCCCGTGACGTCACCTTTAACGTCTTCCGACAGGCTCTTTCGCTTGAAGACGGCGTCATCTTTGTCCTGAGAGGAGAGGGCATGGCTGAATCAGCCAGCATCAAAGACATGAACGACCTTACGGACTTTGCCAGGGAGCTGGGAGCCAAAGGGCTCGCATGGATCCGCGTCATGAACGACGGGACGTTCAAGTCGCCGATAGTCAAATTCTTCAGCGAGGAGATCCTGAACGAGTACAAAAAGATAGCCGGCGCGGAAAAAGGCGATGTCATGCTCTTTGTCGCTGATAGGCGCAAAGTCGCCCAGGCCGTGCTCGGGCAAATACGTCTTAAGCTCGCCAAAGATCAGTCGCGGCTGAGAGCGGATGACTTTCGATTCCTCTGGGTCAACAAGTTTCCTCTTCTTGAATACAGCGAGGAAGAAAAAAGGCATGTTTCTGTCCATCACCCCTTTACCATGCCGGATGTAAAGACGCTGAAAGAAATAACCGATAACCCTTCTTCCGTCATGGCCAAGGCTTACGACCTGGTTCTCAACGGCTCGGAAATCGGCGGGGGAAGTATAAGAATCCATGACTGGAAACTCCAGGAAGAGATGTTTAAGATACTTGGTATGAGCATTGAAGACGCAAGAAATAAATTCGGCTTTCTGCTTGACGCCCTGAAACACGGAGCGCCTCCTCACGGGGGTATCGCCATCGGCCTGGACAGGCTTGTCATGATGATGCTTGGGCTGGGCTCTATACGGGATACGATCGCTTTTCCCAAGACACAAAAGGCGACATGTCTCATGACATCTTCTCCCTCTGAAGTGGATGAAAGACAGCTGAAAGAACTGGGGATAGTCCTGGAAGAATAGCTCGAGGCCGGCATGTCGTTAAAAAACACATTACCGTTCCCTGATAACGAAACAGCTTCGTGGTTTCACAGAAATTATATGGAATTTGTTCCGAACATCGAAAACAAGTTTCAAACCCGCATCATCTCACGGGGAAACACGATCCAGATATCCGGAAGCAAAAAAAACGTGATGGAATGTTCACAGTTCATCAACATGCTTATTGAAAACAAGATGGACGAGAAGCTCACGATCAGAGAAATCGAGCTTATGGCTGACCGGGCCCTCTCGCAAGAGACATCAGGCGAAAACTTCAGACAAAAAATCGAGGTCTGGTCATCTCGAAAGAAGTACGTCCTTCCAAAAACAGAGGGACAGCTGCGCTACGTCAGCGCTATCCGGGACAGTGATATCACCATCTGTTTCGGTCCTGCGGGAACCGGGAAGACTTATCTCGCCATGGCTCTTGCCGTAGAATATCTGCGAAGCGAAAAAGTCAGCCGCATCATCCTCACCCGCCCTGCGGTCGAAGCAGGGGAGGCCTTGGGGTTCCTGCCGGGCGATCTCAAGGAAAAGCTTTCTCCTTATTTGCGCCCTCTGTATGACGCGCTTTTCGAAATGATCGAGCCCGAGCGGGTCGAAAGTTTTCTGGAACGGGGAATTATCGAGATAGCCCCTCTTGCCTACATGAGGGGACGAACGCTGAACGATTCTTTTATTATTCTCGATGAAGCGCAGAATTCGTCGACCCTTCAGATGAAAATGTTCCTGACGAGGCTCGGGTTCAACTCCAAGGTCGCCATCACGGGCGACATCACGCAGATCGATCTGAAAAAAAACATGAAATCAGGACTTGTGGAAATCAAGAATATACTGAAAAATATACCCGGGATATCGATTATCCAGATGACAGGCAAAGACATCATCCGGCATCCTCTTGTTCAGGAGATCATTAACGCATACAGGAAAGTGGAAAAAAGATAATTATGAAAATAGATGAGAGCACAGAGATCACGGATTTTTCTGACTTTGGCAGAAAAAAATAGAACTGTTTTGCACGCAGTGCAAAATTCCTTGTTTTTTTTCCGTGTAACTCCGTGGTAAACTTCATAAAAGCCATACGAAGCATACCTTATTAAAAAGAATTATGAAACCGAAAGATACCATTAAAAATATTTCGCCGTACTCCGAAGGCAGGGGAACAAATGAAACCGGCATTAAGATGTCTTCCAACGAAACGCCTTTCCCTCCGGACAAATCCTCTTTTGAATTGATGAAAGGGGCGCTGCGCTCCATCAACCGCTACCCGGAAAAAGAGCCGGGTGGCCTGAAAACCCTTATCGGAAAATTCTACGGCTTGAGCGAGAGACACATCGTTCTTGGAAACGGCTCAGACGAGCTCATGCAGTTCATCTACATGGCTTTTGTCGATCCCGGGGATTCGGTTATCATCCCTGAGGTCACATTCCTCATGTACGGGATCTACGCTGACATATTCGGCGCGAAAAAAGTGACCTCTCGCATGAAGAATTATGCGATCGATCTTTATGATATCCTGAAAAAGATAGAAAAAACCACCAAGGTCGTCTTTCTCGCAACGCCGAACAATCCGACAGGACTTCTTGTTCCTGAAGCCGACCTTGTCCGCTTTATAAAAAAAGTCCCGTCAAGAGTCCTTGTCGCCGTCGATGCGGCCTATATGGACTTTGCCGATGACAATTATGAAAAAAGGTTCAAGTCTATTCTTCAGAGCGGAAAGAAAAACGTTGTTTTTTTAAGAACATTTTCCAAGTCGTTCGGCATGTCCGGCCTGCGGCTGGGATACTCTGTTGCGGACTTAGAAACGAGCTCTGTTCTCAATCAGATGCGCCAGCCGTTTAACATCAACTCTCTGGCCCTGTCCCTGGCTTCACATATGATGAAGCAAAAAAATATCTCTCAGCGCCGCATCATCAAGATAAAGAAAAATAAAATACAGATGGAAAAATTTTTCGAAAGGAATCATATTTCTTATCTTCCGTCCCAGACGAATTTTTTCTGCATCAAGCTTAAAAAAAGCAAAGCGTTTTTCGATTTCTGCCGAGAAAAAGGAATTTTTATAAGATCCATGGAATCTTTTGGGATGCCCGGCCATATCCGTGTAACAGTTTCCCTGAAAAAGCACAATCAGCTCTTCCAGAAGTGCCTGAGGGAATTTCTGAAAAAACAGGAAGGTGACGCGAAATGATTATCGTTATGAATCCTGATGCGACAAAAAAGCAGACAGAGCATATCATCAAAAGGATCAAAGAGCTTCGATGCACGCCCAAGCTCCTTCACGGGGTCGAGAGAGAGGTCATTGCTGTTATCGGCCCTGAAGATCAGCTTCGCCTCCTGCCGCTCGAGGTCTTTCCCGGCGTCGAAAAGGTCATGCCGGTCCTCAAACCGTATAAACTGGTCAGCCGGCAGGCCAAGCCGGAAGATACCATAGTCCGGGTCGGCAAGGTTTCTATCGGAGGAGGAAAAACGTTCAACGTCATGGCCGGACCCTGCTCGATTGAAGGGCTCGACATGATGGAAAACATCTGGCAGGAAATCAGAGAAACCGGCATCCATATCATGCGGGGCGGCGCCTACAAGCCAAGGACTTCGCCTTACAGCTTCCAGGGAATGGGCCTGGAGGGCCTGGAGATCATCAGGAAAATCAAGAAAAAATTCGGACTCAGCTTTGTGACGGAAGTCATGGATACCAAGGAAGTCGAGCTTATCGAAAAGTATGCCGACATTCTTCAGATCGGCGCCAGGAATGTCCAGAACTTCAATCTTCTCAAAGAGGTCGGCAAGTCAAAAAAACCGGTCATGCTCAAGAGAGGCATGTCAACGACCATCAAGGAGTTTCTCATGTCAGCGGAATACATCCTCTCCAACGGGAACCCGAACGTCATCCTCTGTGAAAGAGGGATACGGACATTTGAGACCATCACGCGCTTCACTCTGGACATCAGTGCCGTTCCGCTCATAAAAAAAGAGTCTCATCTTCCTGTTTTTATTGACCCGTCTCACGGCGGCGGACGGCGGGATCTTGTCGAGCCCCTTTCTACGGCAGCCCTCGCGATCGGCGCTGATGGAATCATCGTTGAAGTGCATAACGATCCTGAAAAGGCCATTTCTGACGGTGAACAATCGCTCAAGCCTCACAAGTTCATCGAAATGATGAAAAAACTTCAGCTCCTTGCTGATTTCCTGGGAAAAGAGATATGCTGAATACGGTCACGGTCATCGGTCTCGGCATGATGGGCGCATCGCTGGCTCTCGCCCTGAAAAAAAGGATTCCGGGAGTACGAATAAAAGCGATCGTCCGCCGCGAACGCTACGTTGAGCGGGCGCTCCGCCAAAAAATCGTCGACGAAATATTTGTAGGACCACATCCTGACGCACTGAAGTCTGATTTTGTCGTCATCGCCGTCCCTGTCCTTTCCATAATCGGCGTCATGGAAGAAATAAGCCCTTCCATAGGCAAAAACACGATCGTGACCGACATCGGCAGCGTGAAAAAGATCATCATGGACCATGCAAACAGGATCTTTGGGCCGTCTACCCAGTTTATCGGCTCCCACCCCATGTGCGGATCAGAAAAGTCCGGAATGGAACACGGTCATGCCGATCTCTATCAAGGAGCCACCTGCATCCTGACCTCGACAGAAAAAACAAAAGCCGACAGCGTCCAGAAGCTCGCCGATTTCTGGAAAACGGCAGGCTGTCTCGTTATCGAGATGAACGCAGCAGAACATGACAGACAGGTCGCCATTGTAAGCCACCTGCCTCATCTTCTCTCCACCGTCCTCATGAACCACATTTATGACACCGGTGAAGAAAAAAAGGGGATCCTCGGCATCGCCGGTCCGGGCTTTTCCGATATGACGCGCCTTTCGGCAGGCAATCCGTCTGTCTGGATGGACATTTTTGAATCCAACAGAGATTATCTCATCGAAGCCGTGAAGAATTACAGAAAAAGCCTTGATGCTGTCCTTTCCGTTCTCAATAAAAATGACAAGGAAAGACTTTTTCAATATCTCAAATCCGGCACAGAGAGAAAACAAGATCTAGAAAAAGGCGAAACGCCTGTTCCGCGCGACGACCAGAAGCGCTGAGGTTCTTCTCCGGGAAAACCAGGCGGAACAGGCTGATTAATTGTAGAATTCCTGCTGATTTTATGATATGTTCTTCTTTCAAAATATTCTGATAATATTATCCTGAAAAATCATTTGATCCGAAACGGAGTTAAGTATCGTGAAAAATATCTTGTTATCTGTTCTCGTCTGCCTGTTATCCTCGCGCGTCGCCTTCAGCGGTGATGCCCGGATCGAGCGGCCTGATAACTTCTGGATAGCTTACGCGGCTGAAAAGGGCGCGCAGACGCAGATCTTTATTCAGCAATTCAAGGATGGCGAATGGCAGGAGCCGGTGCAGGGAACCGACAGCGCTTCCTACAATAACGCACCGACAATAGCTGTCGGCCCTGACCAATCCGTGTGGGTCGCCTGGAGCGGATTTGACAACATCAGCACTTCTATTTATGCCAAAAAATACAATGACGGCAAGTGGAGCGATGAGTGCCGCGTCAGTATTCCTGATGCCTTTGAAGACAGCCAGCCATCTCTCGATATAAGACCTGAAGGAACCCCGGTTATCGTCTGGGCCGGTCATGACGGCATGGACGATGAGATCCTCATTTCCTCTTTTACTGATGGGAACTGGAGCAATGAAGAACAGGTCAATATCCCCAACCAGACGCCGGATATTGACCCCTGCGTGTGCGCTCTGCAAGAAGGCGTTCTCATTGTCTGGTCGGGCTATCAGAACGAACAATATCAGATCATGTCAGCTAAAAGCAAGAATTCATCATTTTCCGGATTCATGGAAGTCGACATAAAACTGCCCGCTTCCTGGAAAAAAGGGGAATTCCCTTCGCTCGTTTCAAACCGCGGCCTTGCGCTTTTTTATTTTTCAAGAGGAGATGTGTACAGATCTTTGCTGAACAGGAATACGTACGCCGTGGAAAAATTTCCTGAAAAAGCTTTTCTCACCGAAGATATGGAAAAAGCATTGCGGAAGCTGGATCTCAATAACATTCAAAATATCGCTATGGCCTTTTCAACTTCAGAAAAAATCAGCCATACCATCAATCTGAGTCTTTTTCTCGAAAAAATAAAATCTTCCTCTCTCCTGAATCATATATCGTCATCTTTCCACCAGGGGAAAGCTTATCTCTGGAACATGTTTTTCACGGAAGCCGAAGCCCTGGCCGTCACTCTCAATAAAAACACCGCCTTCGGAGACAGCATTACCTACGGATACAAAAGCACGACAGGCGGATATCCTGCCCGCCTGTCGGCCAAACTCGGTCAGACCGTCGTCAACAGAGGGGTTGGGGGAGAGACCACAGCCGCAGGGCTCAGCCGGATAAACAGCGTTCTCAGGCAAGATGACCCGCAGAGGATCTTTATCATGGAGGGCACAAACGACATGAACCAGGGGCGATCTATCAGCTCTGTTATTTTCAACCTGAAGGAAATGGTCATCAGGAGCCAGAACTACGGATCCACTCCCTATCTTGCCACGATATGCCCGAATGACAGGAAACAGCAGACAACCCAGCAGCTGAACGCTGAAATCAGAAGCCTGGCTGTTCAGCTGGGTGTTTCCAATCCGGACGTCTATTCTGCCTTCGGAGGTGCGGTCACAAGCACGTACTTCATTGACTACATCCATCCCAATGATGCGGGATACGATATTATTGCCAATACGTTCTACAATTCTATTTTTCCCCAGTCGTCATCGTCTTCAGGCGGAAGCGGGGGATGCGGAAGCATCCGGACTCTTCACGGAGACAGTGGAGCCGGCTTCAACTTTTTCTTTGTTTTTCTGCTTTTTGTTTTTTATCTATTACGAAAAGCTTCTCCACAGATTCAGCGTAATTAAGAAACTTCCTGTTATAAGAGAAAGCCTCTTTTCCGAAAGCCCGTAACGATTCTTGCCATAAAGGAAACGGGCCGCTATCAGCAGAGAAAAAATCTTCTCACTCGTTTTCTGCATAAACATAAATATCCGGCCAGCAGTCATTGGCCTGATGGTGAGTGATCCTTACGATCTCTTCAGGTTTCGTTCCGATCTTCCATAAAAAGATCTCATAATCGGCAGTGTCATGTTCATGCCCTTCTGCGCTGGCTCCAAAGACAAGATAGCGTCCGTCATTGGACATCTTAGGGAAATATTCATGGCTGAACGGCAGCGGCATGTCCAGCCAGAGCGTCTTTTTGCGGTCTTTCGGAAAATACTGATAAATGCCGTTCGACAACTTTCCACCCCGGTCAATATAATAGAGAAAAGAACGATCAGAAGACCATGTCACCTGACACCCGTCTCCTATTCTGAAAGACTTTTTATCCCGTGTATAGATAGCCGTCATTCTTTTCCGGCCCCTTAAAGTTACAGCTAACTCTCCGGTCAGCGAATTATAGGAAGGGGAACCGAGAACGATATTTCCAGGAACAGGTTTTAATCCGCTTTTAAACAACAGATTCTCCCGGCCTGTATTGATTTCATGCTCAACAAATTCTCCTCCGTTCTTTTGAAAATAGACTTTTTCTCCGTCTCCAGACCACGAGGGGGCATTACCGTTTTTGGCTAACAGCCTCTCCTTTCCGCTTTGAATATCCAGAAGATAGACATCCCAGTGAATATTATCGCGCTGAGATACAGATTCCATCTGGGACCTTGCAAAGACGATTTTTTTCCCATCCGGGGAAATACGGGGATAATAATCGACGTGGGGATGCTCTGTCAGGCGCGTTACCTTGAATCCGGGTAGAATGATCATCAGGATATCATGCTGGCCGTACCTGTTTGACGACCAGACGATCATGCCCCTGAGCTTTCTAAACCACGTTACACCTTGATAACTTTCAGGTGTGTTTTCGTTTTGATTCGACAATTGAAGATCTTTCTTTGAAAAACAGCCTTCATCTTTATCGAGGGGATATCCCGGCGGGTTTCCTGCCGTCGAAAGAAACGACAAGAGAATAGTAAAGAAAAAATGGAGCCCCAGCTTGTTACGTCCGTGGCAAATTGGAACCCGCCTTCGCCCTGCGGGCTTCGGGCGAGGTCCGTCCAGCACAGAATCCCCCTTTGCGACATCTCGCCGAAGCCAGAAAC
>JAFGJP010000071.1 GCA_016929035.1 Candidatus Auribacterota bacterium
AACCAGATCTATGAAACCTATGACCGGATCTTCGGTTGCCGGGGGCACGGCTGGGCAAACCTCCAGAGTAACCACATCAACCTCCCTTTTTGCGGAGACAGGGAATTTGGACAGCTGCATGCAGGCATACGGCTTATTCTCCCGCTGATCCCCGCGATCAGCGCGAGCACGCCGCTTTTTGACGGCCGGCCCACAGGATTTCTCAACACGCGCCTTTTATATTACAGAGATAACCAGAAAAAAATACCATCGATAACCGGAAAAGTCATACCGGAAAGAGTTTTTGCTATCAAAGACTATGAAAAAAACATACTTGAGAAAATTTATAAGGATATCTCCTCCTTTGATCCTGAAGGTGTGATCCAGTACGAATGGCTGAACTCCAGAGGCGCTATCCCCCGCTTTGACAGAAATGCCTTTGAAATAAGGACGATCGACATCCAGGAATGCCCCTTGGCCGACATCTCCCTATCAGCGCTCATTACAGAAACGATCAAGGCTCATGTGAAGGAGATGTGGGTCCCTTTTTCAGAGCAGTCGATGTTTCATGAAGACAATTTGTCTGACATCCTTTGGGAAACAGCAGAAAAGGGGTTTGATGCCGTCATCGATGACAGGGATTTTCTTCGGGCTTTCGGGTGGAAAAAAACGCCCCGGTGTAAAGCCGGCGATCTTTGGAAACATTTAAAAAACGAGCTCGTCGACGGATCGTCTCCCTGGAGCCATGCGCTGGACACGATATGCGAACAGGGCCCTCTGGCCGAACGTATACTCAAAAGCCTTAAGAATGATTACTCAAAAGAAAATATCATCCGTGTTTATCGTGAGCTTGGAGACTGCCTCGAAAAGAACATCCTTTTTATCCCATGACAAGACAACGCATAATGCTGACATGTGAACACGGAGGGAACAGGATTCCTCCTGAGTACAGAAAATTATTTTTTTTTCATAAATCTCTTCTTCATTCTCACAAAGCCTTCGACAAAGGGGCCCGTGAACTTTTCCGGACCCTTTCGAAAAAATTGAAAGCCATGGGCTTTCTTTCAACGACAACACGCCTTCTTGTTGACCTAAACAGGTCACCGGAAAGTCGAAGCCTTTTCTCTTTTATAACGCGCTCTCTTGACGAAAAAGAGAGGATGAGTATCCTTTTGTATCACTACACCCCTTACAGAAAAGAAGTCAGTCAGGCTGTCAAACGATGCTCTAGAAAAGGTTTTCCCCTTATTCATATCTCTATTCATACATTTGCACCTCTTCTCAAGAGAAAAAAGCGAGAAACAGATATCGGCCTTCTTTTTGATCCTTCGCGAAAAAGCGAAAGGAAATTCTGCCTCCATCTCAGAAAAGCTATGAAAATAAGATTTCCCGGACGACTCATTCGCTTCAACAGCCCTTATAAAGGGACCTCGGATGGTCTGACATCTTCTCTCCGCTGCATGTTTTCCGAAGGCAGATACCTGGGCATAGAGCTTGAAGTCAATCAGAAATTCGCGCGCATGAAAAAGCATCGCTGGCAAAGCTTCAGAGAAAACCTGGCTATTTGTTTCGAGGAAGTTTTTCAAAAAGCTAAAAGAAAACCATAGGAATTGATGTTTGATTTTTTGTTTTTGAGTCTTTTATAATAGGAGCACGATGAAACTGCTTCAAATCCCTTTAAAAGAGATCAGTGCCAGATTTCCTTTCTCCGTCCGATACGGCGATGACAGGTCTCTTCTTGCCTCTGTCAGGGAAAGCGGCATCCTTCAGCCGCCCATCGTGTTTCGCGAAAAAGACAAGTACCGCGTTGCCTGCGGAAAAAGACGTATTCAAGCCGCGAAAAAACTGAGGCTCAAAACGATTCCGGCATTTCTCATCAAGAAAAAACACGATAAAGAGCTGCTCCTCATGAATCTCAGAAATGATATCACATCCGGCCCCCTTCACAGCATCGTTGAAAAAGCCCTTGTCTTGCGAAGGACAGCCCGGCTTTCTTTTACAACAGCTGAAAAAAAAGAAGTGTTCGCTCTTCTAAAAATACCGTTTCAACGTACGGCGCGCCGGGTGCTTGAAAAAGCCGGGCGGGCCGGTAAAAAGGTCAAGCTCTGGCTGCACGAAAAAAATTATCCTCTTTCTTTCCTTGACTTTCTACTTGTCTTCAGTCAATCGGACATCGATTACCTTGCCGCGTCTGTTTTTATTCCTTTTCAGACCAGCGCCAACGAAACGCACGATCTCGCTTTCTCGCTTCATGACATCTGCCTCAGGGATCACATTGCACTGAGAGAGCTTCTGTCTCAGATATGGAATAAATTGCCTCGCAAGATGAACAGGAGAGAGAAAGTGAACGCTTTTTCAGAAATGGTATTCCAGATGAGAATGCCTGCGACTTTTTCTCTTATCCAGAAGATGGAAAGCAGGGAAAGATACTTAAAGGCCCCTCGCTTCATCCATCTCCTCTTTAATGTAAAAGATTTTTCGCTTCCTCTCACTCTTCAGGCCCGGCTTTCAACTTCTGATGATGTGCGACGGTTTGCCGAGTGGTGTAAAGACGAAGACGTAAAAAGAGGCCTTTTTTCCCTTGTCGACGAGTGGAGAAAAGAACGTGAGATTTAACACGGTTTACATCGAGAGATCTGTCAGGGGCAGCCGGGTGACCTCGGACATCCTTTCCCGCAACACCTACAGAGAAAAAAAGATCATCTCCTCTTCAAGCCAAATGGCCGCCCTCTGGAACTTCGAGCAAAGCATCCCTTCGCAAAAAAAGAACCTTTTGATCGCAGAAAACACCGGAGCGTTCATAAAAAAATGCGTTCGCGACAAAGAAAAAATAAATAAAAACGAATACTTGCTCTATCTTTTCAGCGGATGCCCCATGGACTGCCAGTACTGCTATCTCCAGGACTATCTCGATATCCATATTCCCGTTGTGTTCGCCAACAGAGGGATGTTCTACGATCAGGCAAAAGTCCTGCTCTCCTCAGGCGAACATATCATCCTCCATGCAGGGGAAGCATGTGACCCTTTTGCCATGGAAAGGATCTCCCCCTATCTGGAAGAGCTCATACGCTTTTTTATCCCCTGGAAGAAAAGCTGTCTGGAAATACGCTCCAAGACCATTCCTCCTTCTTCATTCTATGAATGCAGAGGAGCGCCCCACATCCTTATTTCACAGACGCTTTCTCCGGAAGAAGACATCCGGCGCTTCGAAAAGGGAACTTCGGGCATCGCAAGCCGCATACAGGTCTTAAAACGGGTGCGGGACACGGGCTTTTCCATAGGCCTTCGATTCGACCCCGTCATCATCAGATCAAAGACTCTTGAAAGCTATGCCATGCTGTTTGAACGCATCTTTTCCATTCTTCCGCCTGAAGACGTCGCCTCTGTATCGCTGGGAGCACTTCGCTTTACCAAGGATCTTTTCCGGATCACTCGTCTTCGCTTTCCCCTGAGCGGGTTGACCGCTTCAGAATGGTCGCTCTCGCAACAAAAGATCAAGTACTTTCTTCCCTTAAGAGTCAAGCTTTACACCGGCCTTGTCTCCCTTTTAAAGAAATACATAAAAAGGGATTTTTCCAGGCGCGTCTCCATCTGCATGGACCGGGAACTGGAAAAAAAGATAATGGAGCCCCACGGACTTACTTCCATGGCACCTTGGAACCCGCCTTCGCCCTGCGGGCTTCGGGCGAGGTCCGTCCAGCACAGAATCCCCCTTTGCGACATCTCGCCGAAGCCAGAAAC
>JAFGJP010000322.1 GCA_016929035.1 Candidatus Auribacterota bacterium
AATGATAAGTTTTAAATGTTGAGTGTTGAGTGAATAAAGAGAAAAAACCATATTAAAATAATTCAAAACGCAAAACTTAACACTTAAGACTTTTATCTTAGCGGTCCTTAGCGCTCTTAGCGGCTAACTATCTTTTTCTTTCTGTCTTCTGTTTCTCTGCTTCTTTTTTTTACTTCTTACTACTTACTGCTTTATTGCCGCAGGCAACCCTCTATCCCCTTCTCTTTGTGCCTTTGCGTCTCTGTGGCTAATATTTTTTCTGTTTGCTACTTCTAATAGTACGGATCTTCTGTATCTAAATAATTACAGATATAATCTTTAACGGATTCTTCGATAGAAGTAAATTCTTTTTTATAACCAGCATCTCTCAATTGCGTTATATCAGCTTCGGTAAAATACTGATATCTTGGCCGCAGCTCATCAGGCATATCGATAAATTCGATGTTTACCGGCTTATTCAAAGCCTTGAACATGGATCTCGCCACGTCGTTCCATGTATCAGCCTGCCCTTTGCCGACATTGAAAAGGCCTGCCAGTTTTTTATTCTCGTAAAAAAATATCATGACTTCAAGCACATCCTTAATATAGATAAAATCTCTTTTCTGCTCACCGTCAGCGTATCCCGGCTTATAAGATTTAAAAAGTCTCATGACGCCTTTTTCTTTTACTCCGGGAAAAGCTTTATGGATAACGCTTCGCATCTCCCCTTTATGATATTCATTAGGCCCAAAGACATTGAAAAACTTGATTCCAAGGATACTGTCAAAAAATCTGTTCTTTTTGACCCAGAGGTCAAAATCATGCTTTGATTTTCCGTAAGGATTAAGAGGATTCAGCCTTTCGAGGCTTTCGAGATCATCGCTGAAGCCCTGAGACCCATCCCCATAAGTCGCTCCACTGGAGGCATAGATATATTTTACGTTTTTCTCCATGCACCATTTAGCTAATTTAATCGAATAATCCGTATTGTTCTTTTTCAGGTATTTCTCGTCCAGATTAAGGGTCGAGGAGCAGGCTCCCATATGAAAAATCGTATCAATATCCTGAAAATAATTGGGCTTGCTGCGGACTTTACCGATAAAGTCTTCTTTATTAATAAAATCGGTATATTTTTTATTCTGAAGGTTTTTCTGTTTACCGTTTTCTCGCAGCTTATCCACGATAAGGATTTTGTCTAATCCGTATTGGTTCAGCCTTGCGACAATACAGCTTCCGATAAAACCTGCCCCGCCTGTAACAATGATTGTTTTTTTCATAAAGATTTGTGTGTATTTATATTTTGAATAGTATCTCTAAGCATTTGCTTAATCGATGATTTCCCTTTTGCTGTTTTTAAATATTTCTCTCTTCTTTGAGCATCTTTTTTTGAAAGATGAGCTTCGTAATAGACCAATTTAATGGGTCTTCTTATTTTTGTATATGGACTTTTACCTTGTGAATGTTCTTTTACTCTTTTCCTCAAATTTGATGAAAAACCTGTATATAGTCTTTTATTTTTAAAGCAATATAAAATATATACATAGTACATTTTTCTATTATTATAGGATCACCGTAAACCACGTAGGGTTTACGGCCATGAATCCCACGTGGTTCATGGCTGGGGCGCCAGGACTCGAACCTGGAAATGCGGGAGCCAAAGTCCCGTGCCTTACCATTTGGCTACGCCCCATCAATAACATATCGTCTGAACTAATGAAAAGATTGTAAATTTTATAAACAGATTATACTTTTTTCAATATTTTTACAAATCAATATGCACAGACGGCTTATAGTTTGAAACAGCCTGTAAGCCATCCTCCTGCAATATCCGTTTCATTTATTTCCACATGGATATATAATATACAAAACCACTGGTTGCAACTTATTTATAAATATTCTATTTTCAATAGATTACAGATTATCAGTCCGCTGGAACGATCTCTGCTGGCTTATTGCCTGATTGCATGTTAAAAAAAAGGAGGCCCTATAATGAAACGTATAATTATTCTTTTATCTGCAGCCTTTTTTCTTATTCTGTCTTATTTTCAGCAAGGATTTTGCTCAGAAAAGATTATCCAGACCCGCGGTGGAACAAAAGTCTTTGCCGTTCAGCATGAAAACGGAGACTGGGAACTCATGGTTGACGGCAAGCCCTACTTTATCAAAGGCGTTCTTTTCAGCCCGGTAAAGATCGGCGAATCTCCCGGAGACGCGACCATGCGGGACTGGATGTATTATGATGATAATAATAATAGTGTCAACGACATGGCTTATGAGGTCTGGGTGGATAAAAACAGGAACAACATCCAGGATGAGGATGAAAAACCTGTCGGGGATTTTCAGATCCTGAAGGACCTGGGCTGTAATACGATCCGCCTTTATCATCTGCCCTCTGATAATGCTCTTCTGGGAGACATCTACCGCCATGACAAAAGCCTCCAGCTCCAGTACGACCATGCCCCCAATAAAGAACTTCTCCGCGACCTTCATAAAACATACAGTATCCGTGTCATCATGGGGACTTTTCTGGGCTCCTGGACGATCGGTGCCGGAGTGCCCTACAAAGAAGGCTGTGATTACACCAATAAACAGCAAAGAGAGAATATCAAAAAGTCTGTGCAGGCCATGGTCGAAGATCATAAAGATGAGTCTTACGTGCTGATGTGGCTTCTTGGAAACGAGAACAATATCGCCACGTGGTCGCAGTGCAACGCGAGAACACATATCAGGGAATATTACCAGCTTGTCAATGAGATCGCTAAAATGGTGCACGAAATGGACCCGCTCCATCCTGTTGCTGTCTGCGAAGGATATATTCCGGGCGACCTGCTCCTGTATAAGAAATATTTGACTGATATTGATATCGTGGCCTATAACGCTTACATGGGTGATGCGGGGTTTCATGATCTCTGGGACGAGACAAAAAAGCTTTTCGACAGGCCCGTCTTTATTTCGGAATACGGGCTTTTTTCCTACAACACCATCGACGGGGTCAACGAGGAGCAGCAGCTGGACTATCACAGGGGCTGTTACATCGACATGATGATCAACAGGGCCGGCGGCAAATCGCCTGTATTCGGGAAAGGCGCGGGAAACTGCATCGGCGGGGTCATCTTTGATTACCTGGACAGGTGGTACATGGACGGCCAGCCGTCCGTGCAAAACCCGGGGAATAAGTACTGGTCGCATTCGAAAGATCACAAAGATCATGAAGAGTATTTTGGCATTACATCTATGGGTGATGGTAAACATAATTATTTCAAGAGACAGCTGAAATGCGCTTACGACTTTTATCAGAAGCAATGGACGGGGAAAGCAGTAAGTAGTAATGAGTAAGTTGTAATTGGAAAAGAACAAAAATTAATCAGCCGCGAAGGGACGCGAAGAAACGCGAAGAGAAAAACTGAAAGAATGTTTCGTGCGTAGCACGAAAAACTTAGCGGCCCTCCTTCGACTTCTCTCAGGATGTATATGGTGAGCCTGTCGAACCATTAGCGCTCTTCGCGGCTAACATTTTTTCTTTTCTATTTGTGTTCATTCGTGCTGTGCCCCGTTTGACCGAAGGTCATCACGGGGTGAATTCGTGGCTGATTTTTTAATATTATGTCTACAAATACAAAATGCGCAGCATTAGTCTCAGGCGGGCTCGACAGTCTGCTTGCGGTGAAGCTTATCCAGGAGCAGGGCATCTTTGTCCAGGGCCTCTTCTTTGAAACGCCTTTTTTCAGCATGAAAAAAGTGAAGTATCACTGTGAAAAGAATAGCATACCGCTTCTTGTCATTCCCTGCTTTGAAGAATACAAGAAAATGCTGCTGAACCCTGCAAGCGGATACGGAAAACACATGAACCCCTGTATTGACTGCCACGTCTTCATGCTGAAAAAAGCGGCTGAATATATTCACGAGAAAGGTTTTGATTTTATCATCACCGGCGAGGTCCTGGGGGAGCGACCCATGTCGCAGAACAGGAATTCGCTGAATAGAGTCATCAACCTTTCCGGGGTCAGGGACCTTGTTCTCCGCCCCCTCAGCGCCAGGCACATGAAGCCTACAAAACCTGAACTGGATGGGCTTGTTGATAGAGAAAGACTTGAAGCCATCAAAGGAAGAGGAAGAAAAAGGCAGTACGAGCTGGCGGAAAAATACGGCATCAAGGAGATCCCTCAGCCTGGAGGAGGGTGTCTTTTGACAGATAAAAACATCAGCGAACGGCTCAGGTTCCTTATAAGCACCCGTAAAGAAGGACTGACGGAAAGAGATACGCGCCTTCTCAAGGTCGGCCGGTATCTTCATCTGGGGAAAGGACAGCTTCTTATTGTCGGAAGGAACGAAAAGGAAAATGATATTTTGACCGAAAAATACAGAAAAGAGACAGATATTCTCTTTGAGCCTGTTCTCTACCCGGGCCCTTCTGCTCTTCTGCCACACGCAGGAAACGATGAATCACTTATTTCTTTCAGCGTTTCTATATGCGCCCGCTACAGCGATATCAAAGGCGATGAAAAAGCTGTCTACAAAGTCTCCACGCCGGTAAGAGAATTCGAAGTGAAAAGCGTAAAAGCGGATGACGAAGAAATAAAGAAGCGCTTCGACCTTACGGTCAAATCAGGTGATGGGTGTTAGGTGATAGGTTATAGTAAAAGCTTTTTAAACAAAGTGTTGAGTCGTGAGTTGTGCGTAGTGCGTGAAAAGATAAAAGTAAAAAATGGGTAGCCACAAAGAACACGAAGAGACACGAAGTTTCCCTCTCCCTTGAGGGGAGAGGGTTACATATCCCGTACCCAACGTGGTATGGGAGGGTGAGGGTGTTGTAAAATCTTTTAGTGCCCTTAGTGGCCCTTCGTGGCTAAACCTTCTTTTTGCTTTTTTTCTGTCTTGATTCTTGTGTCTGGCGTCTTGAGTCTAAACATCTTTCTTTCCCACGGCGACATGAAGTAGATATCATCACCATGGAACCTGAAGCACTCGATGAAATGACCGGGTGTCTTTAAAAAAAGATCGACATTCCCTTTTTCATCCACGCAATAGACCGCATCACCCAGCTCTTTAGAAAATAATATCTTTCCCTCTTTTATCTGCAGCCACTGTGCATAGGAAAATAATTTTTCTTTATCATTAATAAACGTATTTTTCAGCTTTCCGTCTTTATGAAATACCTGGATACGCCCGGAATAATCACAGACCGCAATATGATCATTATCTGCAGCTATCCCTTTAGGCGTGTCAAGCGTACCGGTATCATAGCCTGATACAAAAAAACTTGTATCTATCGTCGCAAAACGGTTAAAGCTCCCGGCCCATGCTTTGTAAATAAACTTTGTCTTAAAAGAAGTCGATTCATAATACTCTTTTTCAATGCCTCTTTTGCCGAAAGCGTGCAGGAATTTTCCGTTCATATCAAAAAAAACTATCCTCGCATTTCCCATATCTGTCACAGCCAGCGTGTTCTTATCATAATGGGCGATACCAACAGGTTCTATAAGAAGCCCTTTTTCTGATCCGTATCCTCCTGTCTCCCAGATCAATTTTCCCTCAAGATCGACGGCTTTGACCTTGTGGTTAAATCTGTCAGTGACATAGATGACATGATCAACGATTGCAGCATCTGTTGGATAAAAAAAAGAGTCCCTGTCTTTTCCTTTTTTCCCTATGGTCTTTTTCAGCTCTCCTTCTGAAAATATCTTCAGCTGGTGAGCGCACTCATCTACGATAAGGATCGTCCCGTCTGCAAGAAATGAAAACGAGGAAGGACCAATCAGATTTTTTTCGCTGATGATGACTTCCAAACTGTCGTCTTTAATATCTAAAGCTTCCATATAATCAGAATAAATAGATTAACAAGTATGCGAAAAAAATTTAAATGACAAATTGTTTTTATATGAATTTCTTTTTAATTATACTCTTAGTGCCCTTCGCGTCCCTTCGCGCTCTTAGCGGCTAACCTTCTTTTTGCTTTTTCTTCTTTATCTTTTGTTTTTTTATCCTGCTTGTCCTGAGCGCAGTCGAAGGGTATCCTGAAT
>JAFGJP010000323.1 GCA_016929035.1 Candidatus Auribacterota bacterium
CTTTGAACTTTTCATGCGGCCGAGAGCAACAGCAGCATAGACTCGGACCATGAGCTCCGGGTCCTTCAACGCTCCCATCAAGGGCTCAGCGGCCCTTTCATCTCCGATCCGCCCAAGTCCGATGACGGAAATTATCCTGACCGACTCATCAGGGTCTTTTAACAGCCCGATCAGCGGGACAACAGCTCTTTTCTTTCTTTTTTCCCCGAGGATGCTCGCCGCCGCTTTGCGGACAACCGCATCGTCATCACGGAGAGCATTTATCAGCGGGACCATGATACGCGACGAATCAACAGAAGCCATCTTCACTACGGCATCTCTTCTTAAGCCCACGTTCTCGCTTTTGAGGTCTCTTATCAGCTCGTCAACAGAAAGAAAAACAGTTCCCTTTTGTCCCCGGGAAGCTGCTTTTTTCTTATAACCTGAAAATACTTCATAAATTTTAAATGAGGCGATGACACCGATAATGACGGCAGCTGTGACGAGCAGGATAACGACTTCCATGCTCAGTGCTTCTGCGCCTGAAAAAAAATCTTTCTTTTTTTTATCTTTGAGCCCGGCTTCCTGGAAAGATCTTGTCATTTCGTCTTTCAGATCAGACAGATCTTCTGAAGACAAAAGGCCCGCTCCTGTAAATCTTTTTGATTTAGGCTCAAATCTTCCGAATTCTCCCATGGTGAAAGTCAGAAGGCCCTCGGAGTAGCTGACCAGCGGCAGCTCAGGAAGGATCTCCATCTTCTCTCCGAAAAGAAAAGATGTCCCTTCCATTTCTCCCTTCTGTATGCTGGCAAATTTTTTCCTGTGATAAGCTTCGGAGAAATCGCCTTTCATCGATATGGCTCTGTCATATTCAGCTATGGCCTTATCGATCTCTCCTTTTTGAAAATATTCATTTCCTTTGATAACATAGCGGTACCTTTTGGCGATTCCCTGATATCCGGCGCCAAGGAGAACGGACATGACGAGCGATAAAAAAAATGCTGCGTACCTGAGAGCATTAAACCACCTTTTCGTCCTTTCGCTTTTTTTCTTCTCACGAAGGATATTTCTTACGAGGTCCGTATTTTTATCGCCTTCTTCATCGATAACAGAAAGGGCAAGATCATAGTTCTCTTTTTCAAGAGCGCTTTCCGCATAGACTTTATTCGACCGAAGCAGCTTTTCTTCTGCTTCACGATTCTCCGGCCAGAGATTGAGAGATTCCTTGAAAAGAAGGATGGAGTCCAGGAACCGCATGGAGTAGTTCTCTCCTCTGGCCTGGCCGAGGCAGAAATAAAAATCCGCGTGCTTTTCCAGTCTGATACTCTCGCGGATCTTTTCCGCATGCTCCCTGCACATGGAAACAACATCGTTCAATTCGGAAGCTGTCTGATACCTGTCAGACGGATCCGGGGCCATCGCTTTCAGGGCTATCTGATAAAGCTCCAAGTGACTTGTCTTTTCATCCTGAGGAGGCCTGATGCTGTTCGTGATAGCGCTCGCAAGAACGTCCTGACCAGAATCCCCATGGTGGGGCGGATGCCCTGCGAGGATCTCATAGAGCGTGGCTCCCAAAAGAAAAACATCGCTCGTCCTGCCTATCTTTGAAGAATCAAATACGGCAAGCTCCGGAGGCATGTAGCCGAGCGTTCCGCCAAAATCAGAATTTTTCAGCGATAAAACATTTTCAAAGCCATTCAAGCTGAAACAAAGCCCCCAGCCCTGAAGAATGACTTCGTCGAAATTGCCTATCATCACGTGAGAGGGCTTGATATCTCTGTGGATAATATTTTTCGAATGAGCAAAAGAAACAGCGTTACAAACAGACTGCAGGATGTCCAAATGGTCTTCCAGACCGTATTTTTCAGCTTTTTCCTTCTCTTCCTTTGTCTCAGGATGAAGAAGCTTTTCCCAGGACACCCCCCGGATCATTTTCCTTGCATGAAAAAGACGCCCGCCGGCATCGCTCGCCGCGTCAATGACAGGAAGAATGTTCGGATGGTCAAAAATTCCTCCGAGAACCGCTTCTGAAAGGAATGCAGCTTTTGATGCCTCATCGATATCGCTCACCTCCCCGCTCACTTCCAGCTCGACCTTCCTCTTGAGAGAAACCTGTTCAGCCAGGTAGACCTCGCCGAAATTTCCTTTTCCCAGCCTTCTGATGAATTGATAATCCGAACCTCCTTCCGAATCCGGCAGGATGATGAAATCGACTTTTTTTATCCTGTCCAGGAGATCCGATACTCCTCTCGCCGGTCTTCTCAATGTCTCATTTGCATGAAAAGCGCAGAAAATATCAGCTCCGAATTTTTCTGTTATCCCGTGGACAGCATCCTTGAGTTCTTCTCTATCAAAAGGCAGAATAAGGGACTGGAGTTTGTTACCGATGCTCAGCGATTGTTCGGAAAGAAAAGGATGTCCACACCGGGGACATAATACGTATTCCTGTTGAGTCTTATCCGGTAAAAAAGAAGCACCGCAGTTCCGGCATGTGCAGGACTTTTCCATTTCCTTCTTATAAAATAACAAAATTTAAAAAATCCTTCAACCAGGCTTTGATTAGAAGAGGAAAGAAACCCTCATTGAAGACATGCTTTCCGATCATCTTCTCCACGTCGAAGGGAGGAAAAGGATAAGGATGGAATAAAGCTCAAGCCTCCCGGCAAGCATGAGAAAAGAGAGGATCCACTTGCCGGATGCGGAAACCCACTCATAATTTCCCGTGGCCCCCACCTTTCCAAGGCCAGGACCGATGTTCCCGAGGCAGGCGATCGAAGCAGAAAATGATGTGTCCAGGCTGCAGGTCTCTGTCAGGGTTATGGCTATGGAGCCAAAGCAAAAAAGCCCTGTAAAAATAAGAAAGTACGCCATCACGCCTTCGAGAAGCCGGTTAGGTATCGGGGACCCATCAACTTTCACGGGAAAAACCGCGTTGGGGAAAATAGCCTGAAGGCAGTTGCGAAGCGCTATTTTCATGGCGACATAGACTCTCACGATCTTCATGCCGCCGCCCGTTGAACCTGCGCAGCCTCCGATGAACATGAGGACAATCAAGAGAAGCCTCAGCATATGCGGTCACGTGTCGGAATCCGCCGTCGTATATCCTGTTGTCGTCAGTATGGATACCACCTGGAAAGACGCATCGCGTACCGGCGAAAGCGTTGAAACGGATCTCTCAAAAACGAGAACAAACGAAAAAACGGC
>JAFGJP010000072.1 GCA_016929035.1 Candidatus Auribacterota bacterium
GCATGCATGAGCTTAAGCTGATTGTCGACCTTTTTTATCAGGGGGGGATCAGCTACATGCGCTACTCTGTCAGCAATACGGCGGAGTACGGCGATCTGACCAGAGGCACAAGGATCATCACTCCGGAAACAAAGAAGGAAATGAAGAAGATCCTTTCGGAAGTCAAAGACGGTTCCTTTGCCAGGGAGTGGATCGACGAATGCAGGGCGGGCAAGCCCAAATTCAAAAAACTTGAAGCAGAAGGCAAAAACCATCCGGTAGAGGTTGTGGGACGGAAACTCAGGAAGATGATGACTTGGATTGATACCAAGGAAGTATAAAGGTGAAGCAATGAAAAAGAGAATCATTAAAATTTTTGATACGACCCTTCGTGATGGCGAGCAGTCGCCGGGGGCGAGTCTTGACGCTGAGGAAAAGGTTGAAATAGCCGTTCAGCTGGAAAAGATGAAAGTGGACGTCATCGAGGCAGGGTTTTCCATTTCTTCGCCAGGTGATTTTCATTCGGTTGAACTCGTGGCAAAAAATGTGAAGAATTCTGCTGTTGCAGCCCTTGCCCGGTCAATCCAGAAAGATATCGACGCCGCTTATGAATCGCTGAAAAAGGCCGTTTCTCCGAGGATCCATGTTTTTCTGGCGACATCAAAGATCCACAGAGAGTACAAGCTGAAAAAGGCCCAGGAAGAGATCCTTAAGCTGGCTGTGGATGCGGTCAGATATGCGAAGAAGAAAGTTCCTGATGTTCAGTTTTCTCCGGAGGATGCTTCGCGCACAGAGCTTGTCTTCCTGGCCAGGGTCGTCGAAGCGGTTATCGATGCCGGGGCGACCACGGTGAACATCCCTGACACGGTAGGGTACAGCATCCCCGAGGAGTTTGGAGGAATTATCCGCTACCTGATGGAAAATGTTTCCAACATCGATAAAGCGGTTATTGCTGTTCATTGTCACAATGATCTCGGCCTGGCTGTGGCCAACTCGCTTGCCGCGATAAGAGCTGGCGCAGGACAGGTCGAGTGCACGGTTAACGGCATCGGCGAGCGGGCGGGAAATGCTTCGCTGGAGGAAATCGTCATGGGAATAAAAACGCGCAAAGATTTTTTTGAAGGCGTCATGACAAACATCGACAGCACCATGATCCTGAAAACATCGAAGCTTGTCAGCCGTCTGACGAATATCTTCGTGCAGCCCAACAAGGCCATTGTGGGGAGCAACGCATTTGCCCATGAATCAGGAATTCACCAGGACGGCATCCTGAAAAAAAGGGAAACATATGAGATCATTGATCCGCGGGAGGTTGGCTTTTCAGAGAGCAAGCTTGTTCTTGGTAAACATTCCGGAAGACATGCTTTTCGGGAACATGTCGAAAAGCTCGGATTTAGGCTTCCTGAGGAGAAGATTGAAAAGGCTTTTGAAGGCTTCAAGTCGCTTGCTGATAAGAAAAAGACGGTTTATGACGAAGATATCATCGCTATTGTCGAAGATGAGATCGGAAACGTTCCGGAAATATTCCATCTTGAATATCTCAGCGTGACCAGCGGATCGCGTCCGAATATCCCGACGGCAACCGTAAAGGTCAGGAAAGACAAGGACGTTTACCAGGATGCTGCCTGCGGAGACGGCCCTGTGGATGCCACATACAAGGCTATCGAAAGAATCAGCGGCATACAGGTGGAGCTTGTCGATTATTCAATCAAATCTGTTACGCGGGGAAAAGACGCTCTCGGAGAGGTGTCTCTGAAGGTCAGGTCGCCCAGGGGAAGCATTTTTACAGGGCGCGGCACAAGCACGGACATCATCGAAGCCAGTGCTCAGGCTTTTATCAATGCACTTAATAAGATCGTGTCTTATGAAAAAGAAAAAACGAAAAGGAAAACTTCTCCGAAGCTATAGGAAAGAGGATTTCAGCAGACATGGCAACAGTTCTCTTTATGGAATCGTGGGTTTTCCTTTAAAGCATACAGCTTCTCCGGCCATGCACAACAGCCTATTTCGTTTTTTTCGGATGCCGGCTGTCTATATTCCGATTGAGCTTGCCCCTCATGAGCTGAAGCTCTTTTTTCCTTTGATCCGGATTCTCTTTCATGGGGTGAATGTTACCGTGCCTCACAAGAAAGCGGTCATTCCTTTTCTTGATGATGTGGACGCTCATTCCCGGGCCATGGATTCTGTCAACACGATACGGAATTCAGGGGGCGTTCTCAAGGGATTCAATACGGATTTTATCGGGTTAAGGATGGCTCTCCGTGATGCTTTTCAATTGAAGATTAAGGGGAAAGACGTCTGCATCCTGGGCGCCGGCGGCGCTGCAGCCTCGGCTGTCTATCTTTCTCTTTGCGACGGTGCCCGGAATATTTTTCTTATCAACAGGACGTTTGAAAAGGCGCTCCACCTGGCCGCGGGGTTTGCCATGAAGGGGGCAGGGATTACGGTGGTCAGAAGAGATGCGCCTGAAGCCGAAGAATGTGTCAGGCGCTCGGAGATTGTTTTACAGACGACTTCGCTGGGGCTTCGGATAAAGGATCCTCTGCCTGTTGAAAAAGGGTGGCTTCGGTCCGGCCAGTTTGTTTTTGACATGATTTACAATCCTCCTGTTACGCGGTTCATGAAGCTGGCGAAAAAAGCCGACTGCAGGGTAGCTGGAGGCATTGATATGCTTGTTTACCAGGGAGCGGAATCATTTAGGATATGGACGGGGAAAAAGCCTGATCCAGCCATAATGAAGAAAGCAGTCTTGAAAGTCATATATTAAAAAAATCAAATATCAAAAATCAAAAATAAGGAACGCTTCGCTGAATTATAATAAAATTAAATAGGATGCAGATTACTGTTTTCATTCTTTGAAATATATGTTTAATAAAATTTATTTATAATTATTTACCATATACTGTAAACAACGATGTTTTTTATATGCGAGTTGAACATGTTTAAATAATTAATTGGTGTCCTGTTTCTTGAAATTATGTGCGACAGCACACAATTAATTTTGATATTTGATTTTTACGATTATTTTTTTATTCAGGATTAATCGGTATGATAATGATTCCGAAGTTTTTAATAGAAATGACAATTTTTCTTTTCGGGCTGTGCATCGGGAGCTTTCTCAATGTCTGCATTTATCGTATCCCGAAAAGGAAATCAATTGTCTTTCCCGCATCGCATTGTCCGAAGTGCAAGACGCCCATTCCCTGGTATTATAATATTCCGGTCATCAGTTATATTATTCTGAGAGGGA
>JAFGJP010000324.1 GCA_016929035.1 Candidatus Auribacterota bacterium
AATGAGTTCAGGCAAAAATTGGAGAGAGGGTTCTCTTATCATAGGCACACTGCAGGATTTTCGTGAACAGATGGACTGGCTTTTTGAAAACTATTTCAGAAAAAGTCTGAATCCCGGGGTTGAGAAGAGCTGTTTTCCATGTTTGACAGAGATGAAGGAAGAAGAGGGCACTTATTTTATAACCGCTCATCTTCCGGGGGCGTCAAAGGACGATATCAGTATAAATCTTAGGAATAACCTTCTCACGATCGAGATAAAAATGAACAAAGAGGATTCAATTTCTTCAGGTGATATAGAATGCCCGGCATTTTCCCGTCAGTATGTTTTAAGTGACGAAATAGATGAAGAGAAGATCCAGGCTGCGTTGAAAGACGGCGTTTTGACCCTGATGATTCCTAAGAAAAAAGGCTCTGAGACAAAGGTTATCCAGATAAAGGTAGCCTAAAGAGAGAAAAGAAATTGGAAGTGTGAAGTTTAGAGGTGCCCTAAAATGTGAAATCAAGGTGCGCTAACACGCAGACATCAAAATTTTTAGCCGCGTCCTTGGAACGCAAAGGGGTACTAAGAAGAAGTAAGGAGTAAGCGGTAGGTGGCATGTAAGCAGAACAAATTGACAGCAAAGGAGAAGCAAATTCGCCGAAGGCGAATAAATGATTATCCTCTGTATCTTATTGTCTCTGTGGCTTAACCACAATCATGCAGCGAAGCGTTCCTTAAACTTTAGGCATTTTAGGCACTTTCAAATTTAAGCACTTCAAATATCTGAAAAAACTAATTGCTGTAGAAAAGGCTTATGGCGTTTTTTATTTCTGATGACGTAGAAATAAGGAGCTGAATACTGCAGCGGGTCAGGGCCTTGATTTCATCTATTGCTTTTGAATTCAGAGGATTTGACATGGCGACAGTCAGGCAGTTATCGAATTTATCAAGCGGTATCAGAAGGTGTTTTTTAGCAACTTCTCCTGGGACCATCTGAACAGCTTCAGGGTTGATGACATAGCTTTTTAAAGGAAAATACGGGAGATGATACTGTGTTGCCAGCGCCATGGTGATGTCCTTGTCTTTAGCCAGGCCCAGTTCGACAAGGATCTCCCCAAAAAGAATAGCTTCATCCTGTTTTCTTGTTCTGGCGAGTGATTTTTGGACTTCAAGGGCTTTTTTCATCTGGATGCGGTCAATGATACCCCAGTCGATGAGAAGTTCGCCCAGCCGCTTGACGGAAATCCTCTTTTCATGCTTCAAATAAAGGCTGTCCTGTATTGCCTTTTTTTTCTCCATATGATTGAAATAAGTATACCAATCCATGTCAAAAGATTTTTATAAACATAAAACGTGCCAGAAAGACAAGGGTTTTAATTAACTATAACTCATTTAATATAAGGAAGATATAGACTATTTGCAGGAGGATGGTCAAGAATCTGGAAATAGTGATATGTTGAATTATCCGCCTGCGCAGAAGACCCCGGATGTAAATCCGGGGACGTGAGTCCCGCGTGAGCGGCGTTACCGCAACCCGCTTCCCTGTGAGGTGGGACGTTACTCACCAACAGGGGGTTCATGTCCACGCCGTTAGGACAACATCCCTTCACGGGATGCCTGCCAGCTGTTGCTGGCGAGGTCTTTCTCGGCTTCGCCGAGAGGCGAGCGCTTCTGGCTTTGACGAGATGTCGCAAAGGGGGATTCTGTGCTGGCCTGCCTCGCCGTAGCGTAGCGAAGGCGGATTCCAAGGTACCACGGACGCAAGTCCGTGGGGCTCCATTAGAGAGGCCATTAAGGGATGTTGCAAAAAGAGATGAAACGGAATGAATTAACCTTTTGGCCGCTCATTTTTGCGAAAACGGAATGAGCTTGGCCGTCGGTTCCCGTTATGGTCATAGAATTTATTCAGGGCTCTTTTTATCTCGCTCGGGGTAGAAACAACGATCTGGACAGTGCATCGACTGAGGACTTCGACAATCCGTATCGCTTTATAATTGAGTGGATTAGAAACGGCAATGGTCAGGATATTTCCCATTATTTCCACAGGGATAATGTTGTAAAAGCGTGCAATATCAGCCTGGATAAGATATGCCGCTTCTGGATTGATTTCATAGTTGTCCAGCGGGACATAAGGAAAGCGGTATTGTGTCATCAACGCCCAGGCAATATGCTTTTCCTTGACATTGCCAATATCCATGAGGATTTCGCCAATAAGTCTGCCTTTGTCTCCATTTTGTTGGCGGGTAATAGCATGCTGGAGTTCAGCGGGATTGATGACTTTCATATTAACAAGGAGTTGCCCTATGGGAGTTGAATTACATCGTCTCTCCATGGTGCTAAAGAGATTCGAGTAAAATGATTTCATTTCTCCCCTTTTCTAGAGGACCTTTTTCAGGATGGCTTCTATATTATACAACGTTTATTTTTAGAAACAAAATTTATCGAGAGATTAAATATTTATACTATTTTTTCGGATAAGACAACATAAAAGTTTAGAGAATAAAATGTAAAACAGCAAAGTTGAACATATTTCAAAAGAAATGTGGCAATATTTTTGGTTTCTTTTAAACTTTGAGAGGAAAAAAATAAATAATGCATTTTAACATAGGACATCTTCTGTCAGAAGTGAAACC
>JAFGJP010000073.1 GCA_016929035.1 Candidatus Auribacterota bacterium
AAGGCTTGATATCGCGGTGAATAATGTTGCTCTCATGGGCCATATTGAGTCCGCGAAGTACGCCCATGATGATGTTCACGCTTTCTTCAAAGGGAATCTTTTTAACCTTTTTCATGATCCCCTCAAGCTCAGAACCCTCAATGAATTCCATCACTATATAGTGCATGTCTCCTTTACTGACAAAATCATAGATTGTTGCTATATTCTCGTGCTTGAGTCTCGCTATCGTCTCTCCTTCTCTGCTGAACCTTTCCAGCACAACCTTGTTCTTACAGAGATGGGTCTTTAGGATCTTTATGGCAACGCGCCTTTTGAGCTGCTTATGAAAAGCTTCATAAACTATTCCTGTGGCTCCACTTCCTATTTGCCTGACGATATGATAATCCTCAATAGCCGAACTGATGAAAGGCAGATCATGCGTTTCGATGAGGCTGCTGGATATATCGATTTTTGTTTCTTTCTTGTGAAAATTTTTCAAGTGTTTATCTGGACTCATGATCGCAACTGCTTTTTGACAGACTTCTCCCCTAATGTAATATATTACATAAATAGGCAAAATGCAAATATTAAGCCCATTTTAATTCTCCTGCATATTTCATAAACACAGCCGATTGCAACGCATCCGCTTCGTTATCAGGCATTCGCAGGATATTTACACAGCTTCATGCCTGATGCCTCGCGTCTACATTACACTCGACTCGTGAAATATACAGGATTACTGTCTACAATATTTTTATCGGATAAAAGAAGTCTGTTTTTAAGAAAACCTTGTTAGAAAAGAGTAAGCAGTTAGTAGAAATAGTCAGAAAAAGGGCACAACAAGTACAATATAATAGAAGAAAAAAAGATTGCACGAAGTGCAATCGACTTCGTGTTTCTTCGTGTCCCTTCGTGGTTAAACCTATAATGATTGTGCGTAGCACACCTTAAATTCTCTACTCAAAAAAGGGATCCCTTTTATTAAGGATCCCTTTTTATTCACATGAAAAAGATTACAGGTAAAGGATGTTCAGTTCAATTTGCCCCGTGATCTGGCTTTGAAAGGACATCGTTTTGAAGATCTTCTCAAGAGCTTCGCTGTGGCATTCTTTCCCTTCAAAAGATTTGACTTTGACGGATATTACTGAACCGTTATTTATATCAAGAACAACCGTAAGTTTAGTCAGCTCAGCGTCTTCAAAAAGCTTTGAAAGCTTTTCTTTAAGCGGGATAAACTGATTTTCAACATCAGCGATGTTCATGCCTCTGCAAAGCGTTCCACCTGAAAGATAGACCTGAGGGATCTTCTTTTTCTCAGCAGCGATCCCCTCTGATTTCAACTCATTCCTGCCGGAATAGACTTCTTTCAAGCACATCATCGGAGCTGACTGACGTTTAACAGAGCCATACCCGTATTTATCGCCAACAGCAAGATTGCTCACTCCCTGAGGGAGAGGCAGCGGCTGTTTGACTGTGACGACTTCGCCTGTATCGCGAATCACCGAATCAACAGCCACAAACGAGGTGTAGTCAGTCATAAGGGAATATTGCAGGCCAAGACGCGTGACCTCATCTTTGACGTCAACCCCGATATTTCCGTAATCTGACAATCTTGCGATCTTTTCTCTTGCCCAGAGAAATCTCAAAGCCGTATTTTCTTTGGTTTCAAGTGATTTTTTTACGTCGATCTCAGCTTGATAACCTCCCCAGATCGTTCGGCCGGAGACAGCGATCAGCCCTTTCGCTTTTTTGTATTTTCCAAAAACGACCAGGGGACGCTCGGCAAAAAGATCCGGCATATGGAGCGGCTCTACGTCGTAGGCTTCAAATCCCTGAAAGTCCAGCTCAATATCCGTCAAAACAGGAGAATGAACATAGCGGACAAATTTTTGCGCCGCTTTCTTAGCCTCATCCTGGTTTGTTGCGATAAAAGGCTCTCCGTGGCCAACCCTGGCCATTCCTTCGATAATATACCGGTTCACGCTGGACCCGATACCAAAAGAAAAAAAGTTTCCTTCACCAAGATTCTCGCTTATAAAATCAAAGACGTCCTTCTCAACCGATACATATCCGTCCGTCGCTATCGTGACGATGCGAGAGAGCCCGTCTTTCTTTTCAATCGAAAACACCTTCTGAAGCGCACTGAGAATCCGCGTTCCTCCGCTTCCCCTCTGCTGACCGAGCATAGCCAGCGCCTTTTCCTTGTTGGCCCTTGTTGCCGGAAGAGAATGCTCTGAAAGAACCTCTGATCCCCCTGAAAAAAACAGGATGTTAAAGTAATCGGTTTCCCGAAGGCTTGTAATGATTTCTGTCATAAGCTCTTTAGAAACATCAAGAGGAAATCCGTTCATCGATCCGGAAACATCGACGATAAAAACATATTCTCTTGGCGGTACATCTTTTAACACGACCTTTTGAGGCGGCTGTGCCATAAGGAGAAAAAAGTTTTCCTCTTCACCGGGGTACAGCAGAAGTCCGGTCTGAACAGACTCTCCCTGAAGCGAATACCGGAGTATGAAATCCCTGTTTCCGCCGGTCTTCTCCTCGTCAGGAAGACTGACCTTTGCCGATTTTCCATTTTTTTCTATTGATACCTTATGCGACGGAGAGGATACCTTGGCAATCGGCATCCCGGCGTAAATATCCGTTTTTATGCTGAACGCATATGCCGGCTCTTCCCCCTCTTCGGCGTAAGGCGTCTCCACCCACGCATCCCGGTCGCTGTCATGTTCTTTCTCCCCGTGATAGCGGGGACCCACAACTGTTGGAAAGATAAATTCATAGACGCCTTCTTCTGGTATCAGCAGCTCTGTGTAACTGACCGTGACTTCAACAATATCTCCCGGCATGATATTGGCCACGTTCATCTGAAAGACATTCGGCCTTTCCTGCTCAAGAAGAGAAGCTGTCTGTCCATGAGACTTGGCGTCCTCATAGATCTTTTTCGCCATTATTCTCTCTTCGATCTTTGCCTCGATGATCCTTTCTCCTATTTTCATTTTCATTCCGTGAATCGCCGACCTGACTCCCAGAGGAAAAACGTATAAAGCTTCTATAGTTTTTTCCCCTTCATTCTTGTAGACCTGAATAATTTTGACTTCAGATATGATGCCGGCTATGCGGACATCCGCTCTTGTCTCGAGAAGGGGAAAGGGATCTACGGCAGGATCGTCACTTTGGACAAAAAAATAGGGCGAATGCGGGCCTTCATTTTCTTCAGCATAGCAGCGGCAACAAAACAAAAGAGTTACAAAAATAAAAAACAGTCTTCTTATCATGGAACACCTCCTGGGTCAGCTATTTTAGTGGCCAGAAGGAGCTGATTTGTTCCAATTTATTTTCATCTTCACGAATATGTGGCCGTGTTCAGCCGCTGCTGGCATAAAATAAAGAGGTGTCCGCAAGACGGAGAAAATCTGTGAAACTCCATATCCCTCCGTGGTTATCTCTTCAATTATTCGCTCGTAGCGCTCTTATTTCTTATATTTGATTTTTTATCTTTGACTTTTGATTTTTAAGTTTTTGCTTAATCCTGCAAGGTCTGGCAACCTTTTCGAGTCTCTAGACTCATCTTGATGTTCAAACTGTCTTTGCGTTAAATGCTATTTCCAGTTCTCATCAATATACGGTTCTTTTTCCAAAGTGACCGTTATGGGGACATGCGTATCTGAAATGACCCGGATGTCTTTTGTCCAGGTTTTATGCCCGCTCTTCCTTATCTCAATGACGTGTTTGCCTTCCGTCATTTTCAGCTTTTTTATGGGAGTCATGCCCACAAAATCTCCGTCCAGGTAGACTTCTCCCTGCGGCTCGCAGCCGATTGAAATATAACCGACTGAATTCTTATCTTCTTTTCTTGAGCTGCTTTCATTATCTTTTTCGGGTAACCGTGAGCAGGGAGTCAAAGCCATCTGAATATAATACTGTCCATCTGAGCCAGGACCTTCATCAGCCACGAACATCTTGCTGACCATGCAGTCAACAGGCTCGTCTTTATAGCTCGAGGTCTTTTTTCCTG
>JAFGJP010000325.1 GCA_016929035.1 Candidatus Auribacterota bacterium
GCTCGCTTTACCTGACTACGCGTAACCTCCTTCGCCAAGGCTGCTGAGAGACAGGAAGCCACGGACGAAACAAGCTGGGGAATTCGCGCATCGATTAAATACTGTCCATTTAAGAAATATTGAAAGTCTAAGAGAATTTTCTTTGCCTGATGCGGTTTTTAACACCGCAAAAGTTCTCAGGCTAAACCTCCTCTGATGGCTGGAAAAAACTTCCCAAAACTTTCAATAAGGAAACAAGTCGTTTTTATGCAAAAAGGCGGTTTGAAAAAATCATATTTTCTTATGTTATAGATTTATAAACACATTAAAAAATGATGCATTTATCGAATTTCCATTGGATAGTGCTGACTTACAACAATGAATTCAATATTGATTAAGACCTTTGAAAGAAGACGGGCAGAGGATCTCGTCTATCTTTGAATATGCTCATGAAATAGTTTAATCATCTTTTAGATGAAATCCTGCTGAGTTCTTTTCTCGCTGCGACAGAGACCTTCCAGAAAAATCCAGCTGTATCCCACGACTGAGCAAAATACAGGTCTTCAATAACCTTGTTGAACGCATCCTTTGCCTCTCTCCACTTCTTTTGCTTGGCGTAAACTTGGCCCATAATGAAATAACACACGGCAACGTCATTCAGCGCCCAGTACTGATGGGCAGCTTCCCCCTGCGGGTATGAGTTCAGAGAGGACTGCTGCCTGCAGGCTTCTTTTTCATAGAGCTCGATGCATTTTTTTATGTAGATCAGGCAGATGTCATACGACCTTTTTTCAAAGGCCTCCCATGCCTTGCCTGTCAGAGTTGAAGATTTATAATCTCCAAAGCTTATCCCTTTCTCTTGGATGAGAATCTCGTCTTCCGATGCCTTAGCCACCTTCCAGAACCAGCCGTTCATGTCGTAGCATTGTGCGTGGGGAAAGGTCTTGATGATTTTTCGATATGTCGAAGTCGCTTCAGCTGTTTTCTTCTGCAGGGCCAGAGCTTTTGCCCTGATAAAATAGCAGGCCGCGACGTCGTTCAGAGCCCAGTACAGGGAGGCCTCTTCGTCTTTTGGAAAATCTTCAAGACGAGATTCCTGTTCGCGGGCTTCTTTTTCGTAGAGCTCAATGCATTTTTTCGTGTAGATATCAACGATGTCGTATTCTTTTTTTTCCAGGGCTGCCCACGCTTTGGTTGTCAGATCAAGCGAGCTGTAGTTGCCGAAATCGACATTTTTTTCAATTTTGATGATCTCATCCTGCGCCGCGTCGGCCACTTTCCAGAAATATCCGTCCGGATTCCAGCACTGGGCGTAGGTGAGGTCACGGACGATCATTCTGAATATTTTCAGAGCCTCGTCCTTTTTATTCTGGATGAAAAGCGTTTTGGCTTTTATGAAGGCGCTTGTGGCCACGTCGTTCAATGCCCAGTAATCAAAAACTTTTTGTTTTGAGGCAAAAGCCTTCAGGCTTCCTTGCTGCTCCAAGGCCTGATCCATGTAAATCTCCAGACATTTGTCCGCATAGATTATCGCCTGATCATATTTTTTAAGGAGATATGACTTCCATGCTCGGCCCGTCAGGGTTTCGGACTTGTAATCTCCGAAATCGACTCCTTTGTGAATTCCCAGGATCTGGTCCTTTGCTGCGTCAGCCACTTTCCAGAAGTATTCTCCGGCGTCGTCCCAGCACTGGGCGTGAGGAAAAAGCTCGATGACCTGCTGAAAACTGCTTATGGCTTTTTTGTTGTCGTTCATTCCCCTGTACGCTTTTCCCTTGATAAAATAGCATATGCCCACGGCGTTCAACGCCCAGTAAGACGAAGCTTCGTCCTGTGGAGCAAAGTCCGAAAGGCTGCTTTGCTGCTCGACGGCTTTCTGAAAAAAAGACGTAATGCACTTGTCCGCGTAAGCGAGGGCCGCTTCATATTCCTTGGCTTCAAGAGCGCCCCGGGCTTTTGTCGTCAGCCCCTCTGGCGACCCGTCTGAGAAGTCGAGCTCCAGAGATCGTCCCGCCTCTGGAACGATAAAGAAAAGAAAAAGAAAAATGAAGTATGCCGCCTGTTTCATAGATTTCCAGATCATTCTTTCGTGATCTGCCGATTTTCAGATAACAAAGATGAAGCCATACGGCTTAACCTTTTACAGCCCCTGCTGTGATCCCCTTGATAATATATTTCTGCATGCAGAGATAGACGATAACGATCGGAATGATCGTAATCGTCATCCCTGCCATCAGCACAGGATACTGGGTAACGTGCGATCCCTGAAACTTCATCAGAGCGACAGGAAGAGGCATGAGTCCTCTTTCGTTGAAAATGATGCTGGCGAAAAGATATTCATTCCATATGGTCAGAGAGTTAAAGATGACAATGACGCCGAGAGCGGATTTGGCAAGTGGCAGCGCGACATGCCAGTAAACACCGAATTTTGAGCAGCCGTCGATCCGCGCGGCATCTTCAAGCTCCGTCGGCATATTGTCAAAAAAGGTTTTAAGAAGATATATGGCAAAAGAGAGATTAAGAGCGATCTGAGACAGGATAAATCCGCTGCGGGTGTTGATGCCTATGATCTTAACGTCAAAAAGCTGTTTTGACAGCTCTCCCAGCTCGTGCAGGAGGACATAAACAGCGACAAAGATCCCCGGAAGGGGGATCATCATGTATGCCAGGAAGGCGTAAAAAAGAATATTTTTTCCCGGAAAGTTCAGCCGGGAAAAGGCAAATGCCGCAAGAGACGATATGAAGACAACCCCGATGATGACAGAAAACGTGTAGAAGAAAGAGTTGATGAAAGCAACCCCGAACTCTCCTTTGATGATAGCTGTCGCGTAGTTCCCGATCTCGAACGACCTGGGAATGATGCTCATGTCCTTGAAGATCGTTTCCTGAGTCTTCAGCGACGAAGAAATCATCCATAGGAGAGGAAATAAACACGTGATGGAGACAAGCACCAGAAAGAAATGAATTCCCAGTGTGGTAAAAGGATTGTTTTTAGGTTCCAGCTTGCTGTACGTTTCCATATTTATAGATTCTTTTGTAATCTTTTTGATATTTTTATCTGCAGCATCGAAAGAATAAGCAGCATGCCTCCGAATACCAGGCCGCGTGCGCAGGCATATCCAAAGCGGTTTTCTCCCTGCATGGAGGCAAGAATCCTCGTTATCGGCACTTCCGTATAATACTCCGGTCCGCCGTTTGTCATAGAGACGATAAGATCATATATCTGCATGGTGCCGAGTATGGTGAGAATTGAAACGAGGATAAAAACAGGTATCATCAGCGGACATGTGATGTGGATGAACTTGTGCCAGGCCTCGGCGCCGTCGACTTCAGCTGCCTCGTAGAGCTGGGTGTCGATGTTCTGCAGGCCGGCAAGAAGAATGATAAATCCCCACCCAAAACCTCGCCACATATGAATAATGGCGACGGCATAGAGGGCCGTTTCAGGATTAGCCAGCCAGGCCATGTGTTCAAAGCGGGTTATCCCGATAGAAACGAGAAAATGATTGAGAAGGCCGTCATGGCCGTCGTAGATCCATTTCCAGATAAGCCCGATGACGATTCCAGAAAGCACCGGAGGCATGAAAAAGATCACCCGGTAGATGTTGCCGCCACGAATACCTTTGTCAACAGCGAGAGCAAGAATAAGAGCAAGCGCGTTTTGAAGGGTCAATGCCAGGAGAGTGATGATCCCCGCATGCCAGACAGATTCCCACCATAATTTATCTTTGGTGAATATCTCGATGAAATGCCGGACGCCGATAAATTTCATAGCAGACAGCGGAGAGATCCCGTCCCACTCGTAAAAGCTGAGTTTCAAGATAAGAAACACGGGGTAAACGTTAAAGAGAAGAAACATGATTAAAGCCGGAAGGATAAATGTGTAATTTCCCAGCAGTGATTTGAAATTAAGCTTTTTTTGATCGTAAAGTTTATCCATAAATAATGATGCCATCCTAAAAAAATTATAGGACTTACATCAGGTTTTGCTTGAGCTCCTGAACCTCCCTGGCCAGTTCTTCGGGCGTTTTTTTGCCGATAATGATGGCCTGGATCCCCTTTCCCATCATTTCAAGGACCCTCGGATGTTCGGAGTATCGCATTGTCTGCGGATGGAACATCTTATCCATATCATCGACGAATTCCTGCAGAATTCCCTTGGACCCCTCATCGAATGTATATTTATTGGAAGGAAGGTTATTGGTCTTTTCCGCCAGATAAAGCTGCTGCTTCCTGTCTGTCAGCCACTTTAGAAAATCAACAGCCACATCGATCTTGTCAGAGCGGGAGTTGATAAAAAATGACGATCCGGCGCCTCCCTGTATCATCACCGGGTTGTCGGCTTTGAGCTTTGGAGGAAGCATCGTCCCGTAATTCAGTTCAGGGTTCATCCCGCTGTAAACGTTAACTGACCATGAACCGTTATAGGTTATGGCTGCTTCTTCTCTTGCAAAATATCTTTCTCCCTGCTTGTTGACCATGCTGACGATCCCGCTGATATAAAAATCTTTGCGGGACATTTCATCAAAAAGAGAGAAAATCTTTATCCAGTCAGGATCCGTGTAGGGGACGTCGCCTTTCAGCGTGTTCTCAAATTTTTCAAAACCCATAAGGTTAATGGCAAAGCATGAAGCTATGCTGTTGATAAGCCATATCTCGGCAAAACCTCCGACAAAGACCGAGTAGCCAGCTTCTTTGATTTTTTCTCCTGCGTCCAAAAACTCTTCCCATGTTTCCGGAGGATTATCAGGATCAAGGCCGGCTTTTTTAAAAATATCTTTGTTGTAGAGCATCTGAATATTGGTGACATCTATGGGTATGCCGTAAGTCCCGGGCTTCAGCTTGAACGGATTATCTTTGCCGAATTCGTTGGTAGCGAGAGCTTCCTTGAAAAAAACGTTTCGCCATTCACCATTGTTTGCGTCAAGATAAGGCGCCATGTCAGGAACGTAGCCGGCATTGACAAACTTGGAGATGTCGCGGGATTCTCCCAGGATTCCGTATATGTCAGGAAGCGTGTTGGTCTGCGCTGCAGCTCTCACTTTGTAGGTGTAAACGTCAGAAGGAGCATAAAGCTCGAACCGCACATCAATCCCGGTCTGGTCTTTGTACTGCCCGGCTAAAGTCTGAAATGTCTCGTCTCTGTCTGTCATCCAGTGCCAGATCAGAAGGGTTTTTTCATCATTGAGCTCAGCCTTTTTTGAACAACTGGAAAAAATCGGTATCACGATGAGCACGAAAGCAGCCATCATCAATGACCGAATTAATGTTCGTTTCTTCACCTGTATCTCCTTTCTCTTGATCAAAATCTGTATTGGAATATTTCTGGTAAATATTTTTCGACATACCTGTTGGCAAGAGCATTGATTTCTTCCGGCGTTTCCAGCGTCATTGCTTCTTCAACAGCTTTTTTCATCTCCGCAAATTCCATGTTGCGGATAAGCAGCTTGACTTCAGGGATGGAAAAGGGGCTCATGCTCAATTCGTCTATTTCCATTCCCACAAGGAAGACGACGCTGGCCGGGTCGCCGGCCATCTGGCCGCACATGCTTACAGGGATGCCGGCTTTATGTCCTGTATCAATAATATACTTGATCAGCCTCAGTACAGCCGGATGAGCCGGGTCGTAAAGGTAAGCTATTTTTTCATTAACCCGGTCAACAGCAAGTGAATACTGGATAAGATCGTTCGTTCCGATGCTGAAAAAAGCCACGTACCTGGCCATGATGTCAGCCGTGAGCGCGGCTGAAGGGATCTCCACCATGGCGCCGACAGGAATTTTTTCATCAAAAGCCCGGCCTTCTTTTTTCAGCTCAGCCTTGGCTTCTTCCAGTATCTCGTTGGACTGCTTGATTTCATTAATTCCTGAGATCATGGGGTACATCAGCTTGACATTTCCAAACTCGCTGGCCCGAAGGATGGCTTTGAGCTGAATTTTAAAAATGTCAGGTCTTGCCAGGCAGAAGCGGATAGCTCTCCAGCCCAAGAAAGGATTCATTTCTTTGGGAAGCTGGAGATGGCTCAAGAATTTGTCGCCGCCCATGTCCATTGTCCTGATAACAACGCTTTTCGGATGCATGGCTTCCGCAGCCTTACGGTAGGCGATATACTGCTCTTCCTCTGAAGGAAGATCTGTACGGTTCATATAAATGAACTCGGTGCGGTAGAGGCCGATCCCCCTGGCTCCGTGAGAAATGATAGACGGAATGTCTTCAGGGATCTCAATATTGGCGTAAAGAGTAAAAACCTTGCCGTCCTTTGTCTCGGCAGGGAGGTCTTTGACAGATTCAAGGTGCCTTTCATAGTCGAGGAACTGGAACTTCTTGTCCGTGTAGATCCGGCGCGTCTCTTCTGATGGACTGATGTAGACGATTCCCTTGTTGCCGTCAATGATCGCCTCTTCTCCGGTTTTTACTTTCTGGCTGATGTTGTGGAGGCCCACGACAGCCGGTATGCCGATCGAGCGGGCCATGATGGCCGTGTGGGACGTCTTTCCGCCGATATCTGTAGCGAAACCGATAACATTGTCCTTGTGCATAAGCGCGGTATCTGACGGGCTGAGGTCAAAAGCAACGACAACGACTTCTTCTTCCAAGGTGCTCAGGTCTTTTCTCTTTTTGCCCATGAGGTGGTGAAGGACCCTTTTGCCGACGTCCTGAATATCGCTCATCCGCTCCTTCAGGTATTCATCTTCGATTTCAGAGAACGCCCGGATATACTTCTCCATGATTGATTGAAAAACAAAATCCACGCTTTTTTTATTGGCCTCGACTTCCTTGATGATCTCTTCAAGAAATGTCCGGTCCTCGAGGACAAGAAGGTGGGCGCTGAAGATTTCCGCATGGGAAAGGCCGATGCTTTCAGCTATTTTTTTCTTGATCTCCGTGATCTCTCTGCGTGTTTCGATAAGAGCGTTTTCCAGCTTGACGATCTCAAGAGGAATTTCTTCTTCCGTGATGTCTCTTTCCACCACGGTATCGTCTTCGTGGTCGAAGACAAATATTTTTCCTGACGCTATTCCCGGTGAGACCGGAATCCCGTAAAAAACTTTTTCTTCTGCCATACGAGGATCTATCCTAACTTATTCTTCTCCAAACTTTTCGTTTATCAGTTTCTCGATCTCCAAAAGCGCTTCCTCGGCGTCAGGCCCTGTGGCGATAACGTTGATCACAGAACCCTTGCCGGCAGCCAGCATCATCATACCCATGATGCTTTTGCCGTTGACCGTTTCGTTGTTTTTCTCCACGACGATTTCCGACTCAAATTTGTTGGCCGTTTTGACAAACATGGCTACCGGCCTTGCATGAAGCCCCAGTTTATTTTGAATCGTAAATTCTCGTTTTATGCTAACGGTCTTTTTCGTCATTGTTGAGAGATGATGCTGCAGATGACCTGAGCAAGTTTTTCGCTGTTGTGGCGCACGACATTTTGCACATTGATAACATCTGCCTTGATCAGCCTGTATTCGTTACGGATAATATTATTTTCGTCTACGACAACAGGAAAAGAATTCTCCTGCCGGTATCTTTCGAGGACAGCCGGGTCGATCTGGCTGCTGTTGACGATAACCGTGTCGAAAATTTTACCCTTGCAGTGCTTCTCAATCGCTTGAATATGGTCATAGGCTGTATACTGGTCAGTTTCTCCTTCTTGTGTCATAACGTTGCAAATATAGACTTTCTTACAAGGGGTTTTTATAATAGCATCTTTTATTCCATGAATCAATAAATTTGGCATTATGCTTGTATAGAGGCTTCCCGGACCGATAATAACTGCATCACAAGAGGTTATGGCTTCTATGGCTTCACTGGACGACGTTGCGTCTTCCGGGAAAATGTGAATCTTCTCTATTTTGTTGACGCTTTTGGTTATTTTATGTTCTCCTTCGGTATAGCTTCCGTCCGTGTTTTCCGATACGAGTTTTATTTTGGTCAGCGAGGCAGGCACGACCTTTCCCTTGATAGCCAGGATCTTGCTGGTCTCGCGGAGGGCTGTCTCAAAGTTGCCGAGGATATTCCTGAGAGCAAGAATGACCAGGTTTCCCACAGTGTGCCCGGAGAGAGGCTTTTGCTCAGGAAAACGGTATTGAAAAAGCTTTCTCATGAGTGGCTCGGAGTCAGCCAGTGCGACAAGGCAGTTTCGCATGTCTCCCGGAGGAAGAACGTCATAAGATTCCCTTAAGATTCCGCTGCTCCCCCCGTCGTCGGAAACAGTGACAACAGCTGTGATGTTGTGCGTAAAAGTTTTCAGGCCGGCAAGAAGCGTGGAAAGACCTGTGCCTCCGCCAATGGCAACGATTTTCGGCCCTTTGGAAAGCTTTTGTTCATCATAAAGAATATCGACGATGTTTTTTTTGTCTTCAATCTTGTGGACCTTCATAAACCGTCTGTAAAGGAGGTGGAAGCTGTAGGCGTAAAAAAGAAAAGCCAGAAGCAGAAATCCTGCGAGTTGAAGACGTAATTTATTTTCTGACAGGACGTAATGACTGGCGAGAATCAGGAGAACAAGGGCGGCGAGGTGGATGACAAACCATCTCTTGACTTTGAGTCCGGGAATGAGCCATTTGAAAAAACGCATGCGGCTAATTTCCTCGCGTTGACTTTTTAATCGTTCTCAAGAGTTCGTCATTCAGCTCCTTTGCCGGATTGACACCCATCCACTTGAGCCTCTGGTTCAGGCAGGCGGCTTCGATGATCAGGCTGATTTCACGTCCGGGGCGTATGGGTATGGTTATGTGGGGCCGGGAAATGCCCAGTATATCGATTGATTTTTCATCAATGCCGAGTCTGTCATAATCCGTATTTTTATCCCACCTCTCAAGCGTGATGGCAAGGTCGATGCGCTTTTCCTTTCGCACACAGCCAGCGCCGAAAAGCGTCTGTACGTTGATAATTCCGATACCGCGTATTTCCATAAAGTGCCTGGTCAGCTCTGGCCCTGAACCGTAGAGCTGAATGCCGTCCTCCAGCCTGATGCGGATAACATCGTCCGAGACAAGGCGGTGGCCTCTTTTAATGAGAGACAAGGCGCATTCCGATTTGCCGATGCCGCTTTTTCCTATGAGAAGCACGCCCACTCCAAAGACTTCCACAAGCGTAGCGTGCATGGTCGTTGTCGGAGCAAAGGCATTGTCCAGGAAAAGCGTTGCCTTGTTGACAAGGTGCATGGTGATCAGAGGGGACCGCATGATGGCCGTGTTGAACTGGTTGGCGTACCGGATGATCTCTTCAGGAGGCGTATATTGCCTGGCCACGATGATGCAGGGGATCTTTTGCTTAAAAAGGCGCTGTATTTTTTCTTTTCTTTCGCCGGGAGGAAGAGTCTTGAGATAGTAGATCTCGACCTTTCCCAGAACCTGGATCCGTCTCTTGGCAAAATAATCAAAATATCCTGTCAGGGCAAGGCCCGGGCGGTTCAGCTCCGCAACGGTGATCTTGCGTTTCAGCCCTTTCACGCCTGCAACAATTTTCAGTTTAAGGACATCTTTCATGTTTTTATAAAATTCTTCAACAGTCAGAAATTTTTGCGTAGTATTTTTTTTATTCTGTTCAATGTCTTTCATGACAATCGGCCCTTGTTATAATTTTCTAAAAAGCATGAAGCAAGCTTTCCTTCAGCGACCCGCGCGCTTGACTAAGGGGTTTCAATGACTCCGATCTCGCTTTCCGTGATTTTATGGATGACATTCACTCTGTTTGTTTCCGCGTTAACGAAAACAAGAAAAGAGCTGTGGGATTCCTGGAGCTTGAGAATGGCATCCTCCAGAAAAAGCGGTTTTCCATCCAGCTTTTCCGACTTTACGGTTATCGTTGTTTCTCCTGCAGAATCTTTTTTCTTTGACTGAGGAAGCACGTGAAGAATCGTTTCGGCTTCCTTGGTCGACTTCTTGTGATGGTTCTGAAGCTTTTCCTTGATGGACCGAAGCTTTTTTTCAAGCTTGCTGATCAGGATGTCAATGGAGGAGTACATGTCGCCGGTTTCTTCTTTTGCGTGGATCGTGAACGTTTTGCCCTTAAGGGTGACTTCCACGTTCTGCCGGTATTTTTCGACGTCCATGATGACATGGGCATCGATAATGAGCCCGGGAGCGAACTTTTCAAGTTTTTGTATTTTTTCTTTTGCATATTCACGCATGGATTCTGTTACGCTGACGTGTCTTCCGGTTACGGTGATGTTCACAGACTTGCTCCTTTCTTGATTGAAGAACCTTATCTTGATCCTTTTTTCAAATAAAAAAATTTTCCCCGCGATTTTCAATTCATCGTCATAGACTATTTTAACTCTCCGGTTCAGACAATTCAACTAAATGGAAAATTTTTCACCGAGGTATATCTTCCTGGCTTCCTCGTCATTGGCCAGGAATTCGGATGTTCCTGATTTCAGTATCCTCCCTTCGTAAATCAGATAGGAATGGTCAGTTGTTGAAAGGATTTCTCTTACGTTATGGTCGGTAAGAAGGATCCCGATGTTCTTTTTCCTGAGGTTCTTGATGATCGTCTGGACTTCAGCAACGGCGATCGGGTCTACACCGGAGAAAGGCTCATCAAAAAGGATGATGCTTGGAGAAGTGACAAGCGTTCGTGCGATTTCCAGACGCCTTCTTTCCCCCCCGGAAAGTGTCCAGGCTTTTCTCTTGGAGAGATGACGGATGTTCAGATCATCAAGAAGGGCGTGCATCCTTCTTTGCCTCTGCCTGGGAGAAAGGTTCTGTATTTCAAGAATGGCCAGTATGTTGTCTTCGACACTCAGCTTTTGAAAAACAGAGGGCTGCTGGGGGAGGTACCCCAGGCCGAGGAGAGCCCTTTTATGCATCGACATGCGGGTTATGTCCTGGTCGGAAAGAAAGATCTTTCCTCTGTCCGGCCGGACAAAGCCTGTAATCATGTAAAATGATGTTGTTTTTCCGGCTCCATTAGGCCCGAGAAGACCGACAACTTCTCCACGGTTGACCTCGATGCTGACGTTGTCGACAACGCACCTGTGAGAGTAGGTCTTAACAAGATCTTTCGTGAACAGAATCGTCTTGCGTTTCATAAGTCACTGCTTGGCTGAATCTTTGATCAGTATCTTTGCACTTGGCTCAAAAAGGACCTTGTTCTGCCTGACAAGGATAGTGATCTCATCAGCTGTGTAAACGTTTCCTTTTTCCGTGATTTTAGGATTCCCGATCAGCCTGAGGACTTCCGTTTGCACGACATAGACGGCATTGTCGCTGTAAGCCGTCCGCTCTTTGTGCTTGATGACGACGTTTCCCGCTGCGATCATCTTGCTGACGCCAAGTCCATCGCTGGAAAAAATGACCTTCAGGTAATTGGACGTCATCGTGCCGTTTTTGTCCTGCACCTTGACGTTTTGATAAAATTCTGCTGTTTTATTTTCATAATCAATGACCAGGCGCCCGTCAGAGGTTATGCGAATAATCTCAATGTCCTCGAGGGTAATGACTTCTTTGCTTTCTTCAGATCTCAGAGGAGCTTCAATAAAGCACAAAACGAGGAGTCCAAGCAAGAATGTTCTTAAGCGTTCATTCATCTTTCACTTCTTTCTTCAGCGACTTGGCAATATCGACAATGACATCTTTTTTTATCGTAAGAGTCTTTTTGTCGAACTCCCATTCCATGCCTATCCCGTTTATTTCCACACCGACAGTTTTAATCACGACAGGCAGCTGAGAGACAATCTTTGACTGGCTTTTGACAAACACGCACGTCGGGGTCTGGACGATCACAGGATGTTTACCGATATCCGTTATCTGGGCGCTGGCGTCTGTTATTTCTATTTCATCAGGAGAAATAAAATCTGCCTTGAACCCGTTGACGATGCCTTTCTGCTTGCCGCTGTCGTCTGTCAGGTAAAAGCGGAATCCGCCGATCTTTGTTTCAACTTCTTCTTCTGAAAAGGCCCGGGCAAGAATAAGAAAAGCTGCCAGGCTGAAAACAGCAAGCCAGATTGTCCTGTTACACGACAATCGGCAGGTCTTTTTCAAACGCATGAATCTGTATGCCATCAGTACGTAATTCCCTTCAAAAGAAGGTCTTTTTCATCCACGACGCCGATGGGTTCATTCTTTTTGTTCACCACGGGTATTTCGTCTATCTGTTTCTGCTGGATAAGCCTCAAGGCTTCTGATGCCAGTGTATGATGCGTAATAAAAAACGGGTTTCGCGTCATCACTTCCTTGACTTTTTGTTCGAGGATGTTTTTGTTTTTGTCCAGGGATCGTCTAAGGTCTCCGTCGGTGAAAATCCCGACGAGCTTTCCTTTTTTATCGACCACGCAGGCGGCGCCGGCTTTCGCGCTTGTGATTTTCAGGAGCACGTCCTTGACAAGACAGTCCTCCTCGACAACAGCGACGGATTTTTCTTTCCTCATGATGTCTTCGACTTTGAGGATCAGCTTTTTGCCAAGCGCGCCGCCGGGGTGATAGAAAGCAAAATCTTTCAGCTTGATCTTCTTTTTCTTGATAAGCGCTACGGCAAGGGCGTCGCCCATGGCCAGAGCAGCCGTTGTGCTGGACGTGGGAACAACGCCGAGGGTGCAGGCCTCCTTTTCAACCGACACATCGCAGACAGCATCTGAGTAGCGGGCGAGAGTCGAACGGATGTTTCCCGTCAGCGTGATCAATTTTACACCGATTTTTTTGATGAGAGGCAGCATGGTGATAAGCTCGTCTGTTTCCCCTGAGTTGGAAATGGCCAGGATGACATCGTTGCGCTTGACCCGTCCGAGGTCGCCGTGTATCGCCTCAGCCGGATTGAGGTAAAGCGATGGAATGCCGATACTGGAAAAAGTGGCCGAGATCTTCTGAGCAATGATCCCTGTCTTTCCCATTCCTGTGAGAATAATACGGCCCTTGCACAGGGCGATCATTTTTACAGCATCATCAAAGCTTTTGCCGATCTTTTTTGCAAGGCTGCTTATGGCGTTTGCTTCGATCTTAAAAACATTTCTGGCAATATATTCATACATTTAATTAACAACTTTATTTTAAATTAGTTAATTTTTTATGGAAAACTATTTATTTTGCATTTTAGGTAGCGCACTTTAGGCATTTTAGGCACTTTTAACTTAAATGTTTAATAAGGTTATTCAAAAAGGATTTCATTTGCAATAAAAATCAGTTTTATTTTATCATTTTAAGATAAAGATAAGTTCTGTCCAATAAAAGTTGTTCTGAAGGAAGAAAACAGCTATTATAATCATCAGAAAAACACGAAAAAGACGAAACATATAAAAAAGTCCAGGAATTAATTTTAAAATTTTATGAGTTTTTTTAATTCCGTTGTCTTTTCTGTCTTTCATTTGTTATTTTTTCTTAATTTTTTTCGTGTTTATTTGTTATCTTTTTTTAAAGGAGAGAGCCCATGGCAAGAATAGGGATCATCGGCGGGACAGGTCTTTACGAAATGCTTGGAGTGGAAGGATCTCAGGAAGTCCATATGACAACGCCTTTTGGCTCTCCCTCGGACGTGCTTTTCCTCGGCCGGGTCTGCGGAAAGGAGATCGTTTTTCTTCCCCGCCATGGACGTTATCATTCTCTTCTTCCGACAGAGGTCAACTACCGGGCAAACATTGCCGCGCTGAAGATGTCCGGAGTTTCGAAGATTATATCCATCAGCGCCGTTGGCAGCCTGAAAGAGGACATCCGGCCCGGACAGATGGTTGTGATCGACCAGTTTTTCGACAGGACGAACCGGCGGAAAGACAACACGTTTTTCGGAGACGGGCTTGTCGGCCACATCCAGTTTGGCGATCCAGTCTGTCCCAGCATGCGGGATATTATCATCATGGCTGCTGAAAAGCATACAAAAGATTTTCGCCCCAACGGTACATATGTCAACATGGAAGGCCCGGCTTTTTCAACCCGGGCCGAATCTCTTTTTTACAAGTCTCTTGGATTTGATGTCATCGGCATGACAAACCTCGTCGAAGCCAAGCTTTCACGGGAAGCAGAGATGTGCTATGCGACAATAGCCATGGTCACGGATTATGATTGCTGGCGCGAAGGCGAAGAAAGCGTTACCGTGGAAGTCATCCTGGAAATCTTGAAAAAAAACACGGAATTCGGCCGTAAGCTTGTGAGAAGCATTATCGAGATTCTCGATGCGGACAGCGACTGCCCCTGTCACAGCAACCTGAGGTATGCGCTTGTGACGCCCTTTGATAAAGTCCCGGAAGAAACAAAAGCCAAACTTTCTTTTATCATTGAAAAATATCTGAAATAGGAAGGTAAGGAGCGCTACTGCGCGGATGATAATAAATAACAGGACGCAGATTAACTCAGATTAACAGGATTATTCTTCGAAACGATGTTTCGAAGAATAATCCATCATTTATCTGCGAATGAACCATGTGAATATAGTTCATCAGCGTCCTATTAAAAATAGTGCTCCACTTGAATCACTTTTCATGTACTAAAATGATTATGTGAGAGCATACATTATTTAAGAGCGTGTGATAAACTGGACGGAACTTAAAAAAGGGGAAAAAGATGAACGGCCAGATGTGTAAAAACCATCCCGACGTCCCGGCTGTGTGGGAATGCGTTTCCTGCGGCGGGCTTTTTTGCCAGGACTGTATCAGAGTCCAGGCGCTGAGCATGAGAGCCTCTCTGGAGAGCTGCATGTCCTGTGGAGGAAGAGTCAGGTCGTACGGAGCCAAAAAGCTGGCTGAAACAGTGGTGCGGAAATCCTTTTTTGAGATGCTTCCATCTGCTTTCAGCTATCCCTTCAAGGGAAGCGGCAAACTGCTTCTTGTCATAGGAGTTATCTTTTTTGGAGTGCTTGACTTTCTCGGACAGATGCCATTGGGCTGGATTTTCGGCGTCGTCGGATCAGGGTATTTCACGGCTTACATGTTCAAGATCATCAATACTTCAGCCATAGGAAAGGACGAGCTGCCTGACTGGCCGGATGTTACAGACTTCCAGGAAGATATCCTTGGACCTATCTGGCAGGTTTTTCTTACGTTCGTGGCGTCTTTCTGGCCGGTTGTCGTTATTTTGATCATTGCATGGAAATTTTTCCGGCCCATTGCTCTTATGACGCCGATGTTTCTTGTTCTCGGGGCCCTGTATCTTCCCATGGCACTCATTGAAACAGCGCTGGATACGAATCTTTACTGGAATCCTGCGCAGACAGTGAAATCCATTTGCAGGACCATAGGCCCTTATCTCGTCTCTTTCATTGTATTTTGTTTTGTCGCAGCCATTTTCTTTTTAAAAACGATGCTTGAGGCTGCTTTGCCGTTTATTGCTCTTTCGGGTCATTTTTTTGTAGCCATGATGATTATTGCCGTTCAGGGCTTTCTCTTCTTTTATGTCATGGTTGTTTTCATGCGCATCCTTGGCCTGATCTACTATACCAATGAAGAGCAGCTGGGATGGTTTGAGTAAGACAGAAGACAGAAAAAGAGACTAACAAGATAAACAGATGTCAATCAGACAGGGAGGGAGTTTTAAATCGTTTTTTCATTGAATATTGAATGAACAGAATCTGGTTTTTTTCTCTGTTTTTTGTCCCCTGACCTTTGCCTCGTCCTGAGCGAAGTCGAAGGATTTCTGTTTTTTTACCTGACGAAGTCGAACGAGTTGATTTACCATCACCTTCAAGATATAATCTTCTTAAATGAACCTGATTCATCAGAAAAGTGAAGCAGCTTACCTGAAAGAAAATGATCTGGAGTGCCTTCACGGCGTTGTTCAAAAAATCATTTTCTCCAACGAGGAAAACGGCTATGCCGTTCTGTCTGTAGCGGAAGAACGCACAGGCGGCACAGAGACCGTCGTCGGCACGCTTGCCCTTCTGAACCCGGGAGAGACGATCAAGTTCTACGGGAGCTGGGTCAATAATGTCAAGTTCGGACGCCAGTTCAAGTGCCAGTACCATGAAGTCGTTTATCCGGGAACAGAGAAGGGACTTATCCATTTCCTGTCTTCAGGATTTATTCCGGGCATCGGTCCGACTTACGCCGAGCGAATCGTGAAAAAGTTCGGCATGAAGACGATTGACATCCTTTCCCATGAGCCTGACCAGCTTCTTGAGGTCTCCGGGATAGGAGAAAAAAGAATCAAGGAAATAAAGGAAAGCTGGGAAAAGCACAGAGCCATCCGTGATGTCATGGTTTTTTTGCAAGGCTATGATATCAGCGCTGCTTATGCGACAAAGATTTACAGGGTCTATCATCACAGATCTGTGGAAAAGATCAGGGAGAATCCTTACAATCTGGCAACCGATGTTCCCGGGATCGGGTTTGTGATGGCCGACAGGATCGCCCGGAAGATGGGCTTTCC
>JAFGJP010000326.1 GCA_016929035.1 Candidatus Auribacterota bacterium
AAGGGGCATGGCCTTGCCGGAGCATTCGGCTCATTTGGAGGAGGAATGGCACAAAATCTCTTCGGAGCCCAGGCAGGAGATATGCTGACAAAAATCACGACGTTCACGGCCATAGCCTTTGTCTTTACGTCGCTCTCTTTGGCCGTATTTTCTGCCAAGAGGCGTTCTTCCATCATGCAGTCTGAGAAAAAGAAGGCTGCTGTGGAAAAGGTCAGAGAGGAAGATTCAGGCGAAAAATCTGCCGTGATTCCGGAGATACCATCAGGTGAGCAGGCTCCTCTGGCAGAAGAACCTGCAGTGGATGTCGAAGATGTTCAAAAAGATATTTCAGCTGATGTTGAGAAAGTCAAGGAAAGCGTGCCTTTGCCGGTTGAAGAAGAAAAGGCCACTGTCCCGGATGAGTAATCTGAATACAGGATACAAGATACAGGATAAGAAAAGCGTAAAATAGGAAAAGAAAATAATGGTAAAAGGATTTTATCTTTTCTGACTTCCTGATTGTCAAAACATTTCACCTATAGTATCATCTTTGTCAAATCTCTAATATTCTCAAGAAAGGAAAGGGTATTATGAAAAGACTACTGATAATTGTTTGTTTGGTGTGGCTTGTCTTCAGTTTCACAGATCGTCTGTACGCACAGGGAAAAAATACCGGTAATTTCGGGATTTCCCTTGAATACTGGATGACAAATTTCGAGGGCGAAGCCAAATCGAGCGGCGGGACAGAGGTCAAGCTGAACGATGATATCAACGTCAACGATGATGATAATACCTTGAGGTGGAATTTTACCATGCCTGTCACAGACGGAAGCGCACTGGACCTTTCTTATTACACGCTTTCCTATTCCGGAGCGCAGGTGCTGACCAAAAATATCACGTTCAATGATGTTGTGTTTTCTTCAGGCGAGTTGACATCCGGGAAGGCCGAGGCCGATATTTTCGATATCAAATTCAAACTTTTTCCCCTTATGACAGCGGACGCCCAGCTGGGATTTATCCTGGGGATGAAGTGGGCCCAGGCAGAAGCATCTCTTTCTTCTGCCTCCAGTGGTACGCAGAAAGCCAGCGTTGATGTTCCTCTCCCTCAGGTGGGGCTGGCTCTTTCAACTGAGATGCAGTACGTGAAGCTCTCGGCCGAGCTGAGCGGCTTTGCACTGAGCATCAGCGATACGTCAGGTTCGATGCTTGAATTTGATGTCAGGGGAGAATATGACTTTTTGCCCAATGCCGGGGTCATAGGCGGGTATCGTTATGACCGTATTGATGTCGAGCAGGACGACGACAGCGCCGACTTCACGATAAAAGGGATTTATCTTGGTGGAATCGTCCGGTTCTGAAAGAGAGAAAAGCAAAAAAGCATAATGAGCCACGAAGGAACACGAAGATATTCGCCTACGGCGGATTAAAAATATTCTCTCTGTGTACTCTGTGGTTAAACCTATAGTCATCTAGTAAAGCGTTCCTTGATAATTGAAAGAAAGTAGAGAGAAAAACAGAAAAGCAGAGGAAATCAGCGAAGCAAGAGGCTCTTCGACAAGATCAGGACAGGCAAGAAGCAAGAGGCAGGATGAAAAAATAACCGAGGAGCGAAGGACGTCCGCTTCGCTTGGATGAGGGACGTAAAGTGTAAGACATCGTCATTGCGAGGAGTCCTGAACCCTGCGTGGTTCGGGGCGACGAAGCAACCTCCTTAAATCATAATTACGTAGATTCCCGCTGGAGTTTATCCCTTACTTGATAAGGGGCGGGAATGACAACATAGATCATTTTAGGCTTCTGTTGTGAATTTCTGATTTTGAATTTGGAATTTTTGATTTTTACTCTTTACGAATAAATGTGACGTCACAGGTGTTATAGATACAGGATTGTCTTCATGGATAAAGTCATTACCAGAAACAAAAAGGCGTTCCATGATTATTCCTTTGCGGAAAAGATGGAAGCTGGTATTCAGCTTCTTGGAACAGAAGTCAAAAGCCTGAAGACAAAGGGAGGGAGCCTCTCGGATTCTTATGCGAAATTCGATAACTCCGGCGAACTTTATGCCTATCACATCAATATACCGCAGTATGAGTTTGGAAACAGGCTTAACCATGAGCCGACCCGGCCGAGAAAGCTTCTTCTGCACAGAAGAGAACTTTTTAAGCTTCAACGAAAGCAGGAGATAGAAGGCTTTGTTATCGTGCCTTTGAATATCTATGTAAAAAAGGGTATAATTAAGTTGGAAATCGGGGTCGGTAAAGGTAAAAAGCTTTACGATAAAAGAGAAAGTATTAAGAAAAGAGAGGCAAAAAGAAGGATTGAAAGCTCTTTGAAAAGACGCTTCTGATTCATTTCCAAGTATTTACGGGGGCGGTTTGGTTTCGACTTGGGAAGTGAAGTATAAGGAGCATGCGGAGGTTGTCAGGTGGCCTCCTAAAAAACCTGGCATGATAATAAACGCAAACGATTATTCGTATGCGATGGCTGCTTAAATAAAGCAGCTGCGCGCCTCGTGCTTTTGCCTGTGGAGCGTGTGTGCGCGAACGGTCAGCAGGCTAGCTCTTCTGTTGTCTCCGGGCAGGAGGGTGAACCTTTTTACAGGAGATGGCAGCTGCCGGATCCCGTCCTCAGGAGCCGGCAGAGGCAAGATAGAAAATGTGGACTAAGCATGTAGGGCCTTATATAGGATCTTCCTGGGGACCTGGGTTCGACTCCCAGCGCCTCCAAAATTTTCTCTCTTGTCAGAGAAAATTTAGACTCGCCAGAGGCGAGCGAAGGAGGACTTTCCTTTCAATTATTTGAGACTTCCTTTATCCATGTCAGTTTTATGAAAATGACATACAGATGAGAACAAAGAGATGAGAAAAGTTGTTTTGATCGTTATGTTTATTTTTCTGATCCCGGTTTTTCTGTGGGCTTATTCCCAGGACACATCTTCATCGGCCCTTGTCACGAATGCGGCCGAGAGT
>JAFGJP010000327.1 GCA_016929035.1 Candidatus Auribacterota bacterium
CCTTAAATTTTCGACAATAAAAAAGCCGGATTGCCTTTATCTGGCAACCCGGCTGGCATTTTAATCGATTTGTTAATAGGCTAAAACCTTCAGCCAATTAACAAATATACTAAGGAAGCTCCGTGGCTTTGCGTCCTTCCCTTTCGAAAAGTTTGCCTTTTTCAGCCCTTTAAAATATGAATAAACAAGTTAATCCCCAGTTATATATTATATAACATATTTATTTTATTTTGTCAAAAATATGCATCTTACATAGATAGAATAGAATGAATTGGAATACAGAGAGTTATAACATTGTGTCAAGTGATTTATTTAAAAATATTTTGGAAGTGCGAAGGCTCTAAATTTTTAATTCGTTTCCGACACAAATCTGACACACGCGATTGTAAGTGCCTGCGGTGCAAGGGGTTCTATTGCCTTACAAGCAGAGGGTCAGTAGAAGTTTGAAATCTTTTTTCTTCGTGTGACTTCCTTTCGACTTTGCTCAGGACAAGCGTGTTCTTCGTGGCTTAATTCTTTCCTTCGCACGAAGTGCTATTTATTCTGAGTTTAATCGAAGGACCTTATACCAAAGGCAGGGTAAAGCAGAACCGGCTGCCTTTTCCCAGCTCGCTTTCAGCCCATATTTCTCCATTGTGGAGCTCGATGATCCTTTTGACGATGGGGAGGCCGAGCCCTGTTCCGCGGACTTCCATGGGGCTTTTTGTTCCCACCTGGATGAATTTTTCAAATATTCTCTGCAGGTCCTCCTGGGCTATGCCTTTTCCTGTATCTGAGACAGCGACCAGAACGCTTTTTTGCAGGGGATCATCGTTTTTCATGGAAGCGGTTATCAAAATTTTCCCCTCCTCAGGCGTGAACTTGAGCGCGTTGCTGAGAAGGTTGGTCATGACCTGGGTGATCCTTTCGTAGTCAAACGGGATTTCAGGCAGCGCTTCATCGATGACTTTTTCGATGGCGATGCGTTTTGTGTCTGCCCAGGATTTCAGCGAAGAGATGCAGTCGTCAAAAAGGGGAGCAAGGGCTTGTTTTTCCATGCTGAGAAGGATGGTATCAGAAGATATCTTCGAAAAGTCGAGCATGCTGTCGATAAGGCGGTTAAGCCTTCTGATGTTTCTCTGGGTGATCTCCAGGAGCTTTCTCTGCTGTTCGCCGATATCTCCCGCGGCATTTTCTAGGATCAGGCTGACGGTGTGCTTGATGGCGACAAGAGGAGTCCGGAGCTCGTGCGTCACGTTGTCGACAAAGTCAGACTGCATCTTTTGCAGTTCTTTCTGTTTCTGGATGTCGTTGAGGACAGATACCATACCGACAGGTGTCCCGTTCTGGTCCTGCAGGACGGCTGAGCTTGACTGAATGGAGTCGCGGGTCTCCTCGCTGGCAGAGACTTCCAGGACTTCCAGGGTCTGCCCGGTGGTCTTATGCGTGATCGACTTGGAAAGAGTGACCATATATTCGTCAGAGAGTCCCTGGTTGATGTTTCTTCCTATCTTGTCTTTTCCCTTTGTGCCTAAAACGTGTTCCGCGGCATCGTTAATATAGATAACATCACCCTTGTTATCGACCACGATGACGCCCTGCGAAATCCCCTTCATGATATTGGACAGCTTATCTTTTTCACTGCTCAGTTTTTTGGCCGAGTCATATAAATCCATGTGGGTTTTTTCGATTGATTGAATCGCCTCGTCGATATTCCCCTTGAAGACGTTGTCTATTGTTTTCAGAAGATGTTCTAACTCTTCCTGCTGCAGCTTGCCGGCAAAAGGAAGCGAGCTGATCTCTCTGGAAACAGACAAGTTGACCTTTTCAAGAATTGACGGGGTGTCAACAGGAAGGGCCTTAAAAATATCGGGCGATGATTGCGCGGAAGAGAGAACTGATTCGTACAGCCTGTCGTCTTCAAGAATTTCTGTGAGCCTTTTGCGGTTTTCCGGGTTGGAGAGAAGGGCCTGAAGCCGGCTCTCGACCTTTTCAATGTCTTTTTTCTTTTTTTCAAAATCAAAGGTGGTGATATCCAGCTCCATCGTTTCCCTGTAGTCCTGAAGAGTCTGAAAAAGGATCTCTTCATTTTCGTCGCTTAACTTTCCTTCGCTGATCTCCTTGATGGAGCGGATGATCTCCTTTTCAAAAGTCTCAAAAGCCTTGAGGATGTTTTTCTTGGTCCGAAGCGACGAGGTGGATGCGATCTCTTTCAGGGCTGTATCGCCGATCCTTTTGAGAGAATCCATGAGAAAGGTCGTGAATTCAAGCAGTTCCGCAGACGCTCCTATCTGTTCCAGAGTCGCCTTTATGCTGAGCCCGGCCAGTTTTTCCGGATGGGATTGAAGCGATTGAAGGATTTTTTCCTTGTCCTCAGCAGTTTCAGGGCCCTTTTCTTTGAGCCACTTCAGAAGAATCTCATCCGAAGCTTCGACAGGGACGTCTTTTTCAGATACGACTTTCTGTCCTTTTGAAATTTTTTTGTAGACGACTTTTTCAAGAAAAACGCCATTGATGTTTTCTTCCTTCAGACGCTTTTCCAGTCCGCCTTCTTTTTCGATTTTTTCCGCGTCCTGGCTGATCAGGGCGAAGAACCTGGTGATATCTTCCAGAGAAGCCGCTTCTGTCAGCTTGGCATTCTGAAAGCGATGATCGGAAAGTTGGGTCAGAAGGTTTTTGATAAGAGGATTCCCTGACTCGATCGCCGTGCCGTTAAGAAGGACTGTCCTGCTGTCTTCAGAAATGCTCATGTCGAGCACGTGAGACTGCTGGATGATATTCTGGAATGCGTTGTAGAAGCGCGAGATGGCATCCTTTGCTATCCTGTGCTGAACCGTATAGAGGCTTGCCTGGGTAAGGACAAATCCAAAACTTTTTAAAAGCTCTTCATATTCGGCAGGAGTTGCCGGGTGCTGATTTTCCAAGGCCATGTCGTCATTCCTTCAGGGATGTTGTTTTTCTGGTAATATTCAAATATTATAGTATATTATTAGTTGCTTTCAGTTCAATATTTTTGGGCGATTTTCAAATAAACAACCGGGTTTAATAGAATGCTGACAGATATTCAGGCGGAATATAAAAGCCTGCAGACAGATAAAAAAACGATCCGTAACTTCGGGATCGTCTTTTTTGTGGCGCTTTCACTTCTTGCCTTATGGCTTTTCTTCAAAGGAAAAGAGTCTGCATGGGGCTTTCTCATGGCCGGCGGGATTTTCCTTTTTTTCGGGATATTCTACTATCCGGTCTTGATCCCGCTTTATAAGCTGTGGATGCTTCTCGGGATCATTCTCGGCTGGTTTGTCTCCCGTTTGGTGCTTATTTTTTTATTCTATTTTGTTTTTACGCCCATCAGCCTTATTCTCAAGCTGATAAGAAAAGATATTCTGGATGAAAAGATGGAGAAAGAGAAGAGCTCTTACTGGAAAAAATATGACGAGCCCGACGATCCGGAGCATTATACAAAGCAGTTCTAGATGGCAAAGCAAATTTGAAGTCTGAAACGTGAAATTTGAAATTGTTATGATAAAGCAGATACAGGATTCAAGATACACGATACACGATAATGAGGAAGGTGTGATACGCACGGATGATTATAAAGTACAATTTCTTTTTTCATTCTGCCGGAGGCAGAAAACTCCTTAAAAGTCCGTGCTGTGCCCTGTTTCCGCCACAGGCGGATCACCGGGGCCTTTGTGTGAAATTTTTTCAAATATAAAGAGGTTGAGCCTATGAGCAGAATGGATCTTGTTAAAGAATTCTGGGATTTTCTCAAAACGCGGAAAAAGTGGTGGCTGACCCCCATTATTCTTTTTCTTCTTCTTCTGGGGCTTCTCATTGTTTTGTCCTCAGGTTCGGTTATTGCGCCTTTCATCTACACTTTGTACTGAAAGAAAAGCCTTTATGCCGATGACGGAAAAGGAATTTCGGACGTTCAATGAAAACATGGCCAGGTGCTTTGGGCCTGATCAGTATCACAGGACGAAGGTCTGGCTTATCCGCATGGCTGAAGCCGTCAAGCGAAAGAAGATAATCCGAGCCCTGAAGAGCATCCGCCGCCGGGACGGTTTTCTCCTTGATGTCGGGTGCGGGGCCTGTGATCTTTTGAAGAGCCTGCCTTTTCCTGATAAAGTCGGACTGGATTACTCCATGCATCTTCTCAATCTCTCCCGAAGGGAGCAAAATGAATTAAACCTGGTCCAGGGCAATGCAGAGAATCTCCCTTTTAGAGAGGACCGGTTTTCCTGCATTATGCTGACAGATGTTCTGGAGCATGTCCTTCATCCAGAGCGCGTTTTGGAAGAGATCCATCGCCTGTGCAGGAAAGCAGGCCTATTTATACTCAACGTTCCCAACGACAGGCTGATCAATCGATGCAAAAGTTTTCTTCAGTACGTGCGACTGGAGAAGCATTTTGTCACAGAATACCACTGCAGATATCCTGCATCAGGAAATCTCAAGATGAGCTGGCACATCCATGAGTTCACATTTAAGGATGTGAAGCAGCTTCTTGAAAAAAGATGGAATATTATAAAATTTCACTCGATTCCGAACGCGCTGATGCCCTTTCAGTTCCTTTTTTTCCTCAGCCCGAAAAAATAGACGCATTCGGCAATTTAAATTCTAAATCCAAATTAAAAAATAAGTGCCTAAAGTTCAATAAATTCCAAATCCAAAATCACAAATTCAAAACAAAAGCTTTGACGTGATTTATTGAGTTTGCTTCGTCGCTAGCGCTCCTCGCAATGACGACGTTTTACATTCCATGTCCACTGTTTTTCTTCGTGGCCCTTCGTGGCTAACTTTTGTGTTTTTTTGCCGAAGGCAAACCTTCTCTCCTATTTGTGTTTATTCGTGTGGATTTGTGGTTAATAATTATAATCATCCGTGCGAAGCACTCCTTCATTTGTCATTTGAAATTTTTAATTTATCCGCCTGCGCAGAAGACCCCGGATGTAAATCCGGGGATGAATGCATCAAAGAGTCTTTTGCTTCGGCGAGATGTCGCAAATA
>JAFGJP010000074.1 GCA_016929035.1 Candidatus Auribacterota bacterium
GACGATGAGACCAAGCAAATACCTGTCATTATTTTGACAGTCAAATCCCAGCAAAAGGATATCCTTGAAGGCCTTCAGGCCGGAGCCTTGGCCTATGTCGTCAAATCAAAAGGTTTCGAAACGATTTATAATAAAGTTGTTGAAACTATCGGGGAAGGCCAGTAGTTTTAAAGGAACGCTGCGCGTAAGTATTCAATCAGCCCCAAATTCACACAAATGGGCAATAGTTTTCACACTGCGTGCGAACAAAACCTGTTCTTCTCGTACTCTCTCTATCCTCTGCTGTAAAATTTTCTGATAATCCAGCATAGCGTTCATTATAACGGACTAAACGGACTTAACGTTATTGTGTTATCTCCTTCACTCTTTCGACAATAGCCTCAAAGTTCAAACGGATGCCTTTCGGATATTCGTTATCATGCACGAGATAATCATTATCTTTCGCATAAGCTCCCTGATAGGGTGAGATCATCTCAAAGACATCTCCCTTTTTTTTCAGGAAAAGAAGATAGACCGCACCCTCGCTCAAGCGGATGGGGGCTCTATTCCTTCGCACATTCAGAAAGTTGACGGTCAGCATTTCTTCTACGAATTTGCCCTTGAAGACATCGCTGACCGTGCACTTGGCAAACCAGTTGCCGAGCTTTTCCTGATCCCCTTTCCCTTTATATGTCCTTTCAACAGTGGCAATGGCGACCAGATCGGACATGGCGATCTTTTCCTGAAGCGTCAGCTGCTTCATCTGGGAAAAAGCAGATAAAGGAAGGATGAAAAGAAGGATTAGAGAGAGATGTTTTATTTTCATTGAAATCCTCCGTTTAATCTATTATATCACAGGTTGAAAGTTGAAAAGATAAGGTGTTTGGTGATTTTTCAAGCAGACGCAATTTTTTAACATAAAGGTCCTGCTTTACTATTTTTGTTGGACAACACTGTTTTTCTATGTACACTCGATAAGAACGAAAGATCGAGGAAAAGAAAGATAATAAGAAGTGATTTTATCATCCTGCGCAGAAGACCCCGGATGTAAATCCGGGGACGTGAGTCCCGCGTGAGCGGCGTTACCGCAACGCGGGGTTCATGTCCACGCCGTCAGGACAACGTCCCTTCACGGGATGTCCGCCAGCTATTGCTGGCGAGGTCTCCCTCGGCTTCGCCGAAAGGCGAGCGCTTCTGGCGGAAATGCAGTAAAGCATTTCTGGCTTCGGCGAGATGTCGCAAAGGGGGATTCTGTGCTGGGCGGACCTCGCCCGAAGCCTGTAAGGCGAAGGCGGGTTCCAAAGTACCACGGACGTAAGTCCGTTGGGCTCCATTATGAAATCCGGAAGAAAAAAATCTGATGCTATAGAGATCTTATCTGAAGGACGGGTTACCCGTTATGTGAGGCGGGACGGCTGGGAGTATATCGACAGGACGAATTGCTCTCATGCTGTCTTTCTCCTTGCCGTCACGGATGATAAAAGAATTCTTTTAGTTGAGCAGTTCAGGCCGCCGCTCGGCAAAAACGTCATTGAGCTTCCTGCGGGCCTTGTGGCTGACAGGGAGGGAGATGCTGAAGAATCCATTGAAAGAGCAGCTCTTCGCGAGCTGGAAGAAGAAACAGGATACAGGGCTAAAAAAATAACAAAAGTTCTCGAAGGTCCCATATCGGCCGGCCTGTCTTCAGAGATCGGGACCCTTGTTCGCGCTGAAGGAATCGCTAAAGTCTCTTCAGGAGGCGGGAGTGATGATGAAAGCATTTTTGTTCATGAAGTGCCGGTTTCCAGTGTCGAAAATTGGCTTGAGAAATCCCGGCGAAGAGGAATCCTTGTTGATCCTAAGATTTATACTGCTCTCTATTTCATCCAGGAAAAGAAATTAAATCAAAAATCAAAAACAAGAGTCCTTTGATAAAGCTTGTCATGAGCAAAGTCGAATGGCTCAGGATAAATAGTGCTTTCTACTATCGGATACAAGATGCAGGATACAGGATTCACGATAAGAAAAAGAGAGACAATAAAAAGAAATCGGACACGCCTTTGACGGGCACGGGTTTCCTTCAATTATCTTGTATCGAATATCTGTATTTCTGATATTTGATTTTTTATTTCATAGACTTTCCCAGGATGTGCCAGTAAGCTCCCCTTTCCCCGCTTCTGATGGCTGATGCGAGCCTCTCATTGTCAGCGTAGTTGTAGTTGAACTTTTCTCCAAGAGGCTGGTAGAAAAATTTCCTGTCGTTTCCTATGATTTCGCAGAGAAAATCAACGGTCTCTTCCCTGTAAGGCGCCACATAGTAAAGAGGAGCAAGGATGTCTTTGCCGCTTTGAGAAAGATATTTTTTGTCATCAGGTGAGAGGTTTTTAAAAAAAGGTGTTCCCGGATACATCCTGACTCCGCAGCTGACACCAATAAAATCAGCGCGTGAGGACCTGCATTTGTCGATAACGCGCTTCAGCGTTTCTCCGGTTTCTCCTTTTCCTCCGAGAAGAAGGTCATGCATGACGGCAATCCCCCTTTTTTTCAGCCAGCTGGTAACTCTTGCAACGTCCTCTTCAAGGTGGTCTCTCCCCAGGTTTTTCAAAAGAGAGCTTTCAAGATGGTCGATCCCGAAATCAACTCCGGCGAACCCGGACTTTTGCATCTTTTCAGCAAGCTCTTCAGAAAAAGGAAGAGGAGAGCAGTAGGTGTAGATTTTCAATTTACGGCTGATTCCTGATTTGATGATCGCATCGCACACAGACAGAGCATGCTTAAGCGGCCTGTTGAATTCTGGATCGCACAGGTGAAAGCAGTTGATGCCCTGATCAACAAAAAGTTTTATTTCCCTCACGACATCAAATGGTCTTCGGAAACGGAACGTTCTTCCTTTGGCAACCGGGTCGGCACAGAAAGCGCATGTTCCATCGCAGCCCCTTTTCGTTTCTATGCCTACCTGCGCTCCGTTTTCGAAATACCAGGCCGGGTCGATCGCTTTCCTTGTGATATTCCCCGGCGCTTTCATGCAGGCTGGGCGGACAGGTTTTTTTTGCTGTTTGTGAACAAGCCCCGGCACATGATGAAAAGGCTTTTTGCCTTTCAGGCACATGACCATCTGATAAAGGGATTCTTCTCCATCGCCGCATATCCCGAAATCTCCATTTACATAGCCGAGAACTTCAAGAGGCATGATGGAAAAGCCCACTCCGCCAAGGATAACGGGAGCCTTTGTCTGTCTTTTTATCAAGCGGATGATTTTTTTTGCGTCTTTGAGGATCAGTCTTTGAGAAGGGTAGATGGAGTCATCGATATTCCTAATACTCACGCCGACACAAACGGGATCGGCATTCATGAAATAGCTTTTAATGGAATGTTCGATTTCTGTTTCTTCGGGCAAATTCAGATCAAGGATATCTAATGCGACTTTTCTTTTCTCCAGGTAACCTGCGATGTATTCCAGGCCCACAGGAGAAACAGGTGGTTTGAGAAGATTTGGATTAACAAGAACAATATCAGGTTGTCTCATAGAAGACTCCATTATATCAGGGAAAACCCCGAACGGCAACAGAACCTCTTGTTATACAAGAACAATTCATTTATAATATGTTATATCTGATTTGAAATCAATAGGTTGCCTCAACAGGCAGGAACTTATTGTGATACAGCGTAAAATTGAAAATATTTTTACAGGAACAGACTATCTAAATATTGACAATTTATTTATTGGATGTTATATTGATTTTCAGTTCATTCGAAAGGTGTTTTTATGAAAGATTTTAATCTCCTCAAAAGCGGTCAGGAGGAAAAAAGACGTTTTCCCAGGTTCCCGGTCCGTTATTTTGTTGTTTCCGATACAGACAGCCATCCTCTTTACAGTTCAGCCATCGATATCTCAAAAGGAGGCCTGGGGATCATTTCTTCAAAGGAATTCAACTGTACACAGGGATTTGACGTCCACATAAGGTTTAATGTTGATAACAGCGGACGTTTTGATCTTCAGCTCAAAGCCCGTGTGGTCTGGCGCAAGGGAATTATTCTAGATAATCTTTACAGGACAGGCCTTGAAATCATTGAAGTCCCTGATGCGTTCTGCAGGGATTTCCAGGATTGCCTTGAAAGCCTTTCCTGCAACCCGTCGTAAACATGGATTATTTTTTCCCTTATCTTTCTTTTCTACTAAATATAAACCGTTTGTTTTCAGAATGGCGTATGAGACTCTACCTTATGACAAAAATATGTTATCCTTAGAGAAAGAGAAAAGCCAAAAGTATCGTAAAACAGGGGATGGTTATGATTAGAAAACTCCTTTTTTCTTTTTATTTCAGCAGCGCTATTTTTTGCTTTTTGTCAGGAATTTTTGCTGACTCAGCTGAGAAGCGTCCAGTTCACTGGGCTGAACCTTTAAAAGAAGAAAATGGCCTTTTCAATTTTTATAAAGTGAGCGATAGTCTTTACCGCGGAGCGCAGCCTGAAGACGAAGGCTTTTTTGAACTAAAAAAAATGGGTTTGAAAACTGTGATTAATCTTCGCACCTTTCACTCGGACAGGAAAAACTGTGATAAAGCGGGCCTTCAGTATGTTCATATAACTGTTCAGGCATGGGAGGGTGAAGACAAAGAGGTTGTTCAATTTCTCAGGGTCGTAACAGATAAAGAGAAACAGCCTTTTTTCGTACACTGCCAGCATGGCGCTGACAGGACAGGCGTTATGTGTGCTGTGTACAGAATAGCCGTGCAGGGCTGGTCAAAGGAAGAAGCGATAAAAGAGATGACAGACGGAGGATATGGATTTCATTCTGTCTGGCAGAACCTGATTGAATATATTCAAAACCTGGATATTAAAAAAATCAAAAAAGAAGCAGGTCTGGAAACCTGATGGTATTCAATTCTTGGAAAACCTGAAATACCTTTTTAACCGTTACGGCACGTGATTTCTCCTCTGAGGCATTAATAAGTAAGGCTTTCATACCAATTAGCCTTGATTTAGGATATAATACCTTTATGCTGTAAAATGAATAAAGGAACAGAGCAGGCTATGGAAAAGAAGAAAGTCCTTGTTGTGGATGACAGCATCCTTGTCCGGTTTGTCGTAGCCGATGAGCTGACAAAGCTGGGCTATGAGGCCATCTCAGCAAACACAGCTGAAAAAGCTCTCAAGGCCTGCAGATCAAAAAAGCCTGATCTTGTACTTCTTGATGTCATGCTTCCGGATATTGACGGATTTGAAACATGCAGGAGACTGAAAAGCGATCCGGAAACACGCTACATCCCTGTGGTCTTTATGACAGCCAAAGACAAGGAGCAGGACATCCAAGCCGGCAGGCAGGCCGGTGGCGCCGGCTATCTTGTCAAGCCGTTCGAAAGCGATGAGCTCTCGAAGATCCTTGTCAAGCATATCGGCCGATCGGGCTTATGGTGACCCGGGAAGGGGAAGATTATGAGATATGCTGCCAAAATATTATTTGATATCCTCATCGAATTCTCAGCATGGTTCGCTCTTGCTTCTGGTCTCCTGGGAATCAGTCTTTTTGCCGTCATGCTCGCATCGCTGGGATTTCTGAAAAAGCTCGGCAAGATATTTAACAAGACCTTTTCGGTGAGAAAAATTGAATTGGCTGTTAATAAAAATTTTGAATGGAATATGAAAAAACTGTTTTTCACGCATTCCAAGATATCCGGAAGCGCCCTTTGCCTTATCAGCTTTTTTCTTGCTCTTTTTCTTGCTTTCAGGATCGATATGGAAAAGTTTTTAGAGGTGCTGAAGGTGAAAGTTGAACACAGGATGGTCTGGCTTATCGGGATGCAGAGCTTCCAGGCCATCGTCGTTTCAGCTCTTTTTCTTGTTTTTTTTTACGGTCTGATCCTTTTTTTCTGTACAGATTTTGCGAAAAAGCTAAGTAACCATTTTAACAGATGTTACGATATTGAAGAAAAGCTCAAGGTCAAGCTTGAAAAAACGATTACCAAAGATATTGATACGATCAGTTTTCTCAGGAATAAGCCTATCGGCCTGACAGGTCTGATCCTTTCCATCATCCTCGTCGCTCTTGCGCTGTATGATCTTTTTTTCATACTCTAGCCTTGCCTGATCCTTTCAGATTTGAGATGATAAAGAATCTTTACCGGTAAACCAGTTAACCAGTTGCCCGACAATGTCCATAAAATGTCCGAACTGTCGCAGGGAATATGATGTGACACTTTTCGAGTTTGGGAAAGAAGTCGTCTGCGACTGCGGCTGCAGGGTCACATTGCAGCATGAAGAATGGTTCGAAGATATTCAGGAGATATTCAAGTCTCATGACCTGGCTCTGGAGGAAGAGCACCTTTCCAGGCTGAAACAGATTTCAGATAAAATTGCTTTTTTGATTCTGAACACAGATTGTCGTCCGATTGATATCGAGCTGGAAAAAAAACGCTTAAAGGAGCTGATTAAAAAGCTTTTCCCGGGAAAAGAACATCTGTATGACCTTATTTACGAGCCGCGATTCAGGAGGCTGTGGGGGCAGTTCCGCAACAAATAAGGAGCCTGCCATAGAATCTTGACCTGTGATAAGATTTATAGCTGTACAACAAAAAATCAAAGGAGGTCGTCAATGAAAAGAATTGTTTTGCTTGTGGCACTCTTTTCTTTTTTTATTCAGCTGGATCTTTTTTCTGACACATATATGACTCTTGGCGGAGGGACAGGCGGAGACGCTGGCGGAAATAATTTTTCTTTTGATTTCGGCGGATTCACGGAAGATGATGAGACAAACGCTCTCATGGCTGTCGGTCTCACATACATCAGCGGGGTTGACGAGCTTCCTGACGGAACCCTGGGAGACATGCTGACAAGCGGCTTCACTCTCATCGGTGACAGGCAGAAAGACAAAGAGATCGGACTTTACGGAAAGCTTGGCGCTGAAACAATTGAAAAGCTGTTTATTTTTGCAACGGCAGGCTTTTCTTTTGTTGAGACAGCTGAGATCGCCAGGTCAAATACAACAGGCCTTTATCACGAGCAGACTTCAGATACCAATATTGAAGGGCTTTTTGGAGCCGGGCTGATCTGTTTTCTGAAAGATAAAAACTTTGGTTTTCAACTGGAGTATGACAACAGGCGCGGTGTAACAGGATCCCTGGCCTTCAGGTTTTAGCAAAAAAAGCTCTTTTTCTTTTTGATTCTTCAGCGGCACACACATCCTGCTCTTCAGACCGGTGTGCGTCGGATGAATTGGAATAAGAACATCTGTTTTTCCAGCGTAGAAGAGACCACTTCCTTGTTTCGTAATATCCTTTATATAAGAATATTGTGAAAATATCATGTTTTGACAGATTGAGGTTTGACGATTTCGTTGATACATGTTATGTTGGACTTAAGGTCTTTGGTTATTTATCTTCAAGTTCAATCTTATACCGGTTATCCATCATGCAGTATTCTCAGTTTTAAAAATCAGAAAATTTTTTTATACAACTTTTCAGATAAAGGAGGACATTATGGAAAAGGCGAAGAAGGGCGATACAGTCAGAGTTCATTACAGGGGAAAATTGAAGGACGGAACTGTTTTTGATTCTTCTTTTGGAAAGGAACCTCTTGAGTTTGTCCTCGGCCATAAAGAGATCAAGCAGACTTTTGACAGGGCCATAGAAGGCATGAAGGTCGGTGAACAAAAGGTCATCACTTTTTCACCAGAAGAAGGCTATGGCGAATATCATGAGAGTTTTGTGACGAAAATTCAGAAAAAAAGGTTTCCTGACCACGTCAAGCCTCGAATAGGCATGCGCCTTAACGTGCCTGCAGAAGATGGTCAGTCAATCAGATTCAGAGTCATTGATATGACAGAAGATGATGTGACTCTTGATGCCAATCATCCGCTTGCCGGCAAGCATCTTATTTATGAAGTTCAGCTCCTTGAGATCGTGAATACATTATAGTCAGAGCAAGGTTGTTGTAAGACTGCTTAACAATAAAAGAAGCAAGGGGGCTGGTCTGAGAGCAGAAGATTTTTTTGCGGTGTTGGTCTTTTACTCGATGACGTTCGCCATCCTTTTTCTGCATGTGCGTCGCTCAAGAAAGGAGCTTGCTTCAGACCGGCGTAAGCATGTGATGATGGCGCTGAGATTGGCTCTGCCCTATCTTATTCTGTCACTTGTTTTTCATTTCTTTAGCGTTCGCTTGTTCCTTGGTTACACGGTTTTCTTTTTGTTGCTCTTTTTCTCTTACATCATGTGGACCTTCAATATTTTTTCTTTTCCTTTTATCATGTTGGGTTTTATTTTTTACGAATGGGCTTTGGGATTTCCAGACAGGAAAAAATGTATCAACACCGCCATTATTGCAAAGGACACGAAAGAAGATGATAATGTCTCGGTCATAGGCCGCGAAGCAAGGACGCTGCCCTCTCTTAAGCCGACCGGAAAAATCCTTGTAGGTGACAGAGCCTATGATGCGACATGCGAGCACGGCTTTCTTGAAAAAGACAAGCTGGTACGGGTCTTGAGAAAAAAAACAGGAAATCTGCTCGTCAGCAAGATCGAGAAATAGATTTTTCCCTTCCTGTTGACGTCATTGACACGCCCTTAATCAGATGGTATGATTTTTCAACTTCTTAAAAAGGTGCCAGGCTATGGATCATCCACACAAGCATAGAGCAATAATACTCCGGTGCCGCCGGAATCCCGTTCCTTTTGATATTTCTATTAAACCATTTGTGTTTGAATAAGGAGGTTGAAGATGATTACAGAGATAACAATGAACAAGCTGGATACAAGGGAGTTTATTGATAAAAAAGCGCAGGAGATATCTTCTGCCGTAGGAAACGGCACAGCCATTAACGCTCTTTCTGGCGGAGTGGATTCATCGGCTGTGACCATGCTGGGACACAAGGCTCTTGGAAAAAAGCTGAAGACGTATTTCATCGAAAACGGCCTTATGCGCAAAGACGAGCCCCGGAAGATTGTTAACATTTTTAAAAAGCTTGGCGTTGAGGTCGAGATTATTGATGCAAAAGACAAGTTCTTCGCTGCGCTGAAAGGCATTACTGACCCTGAAGAAAAAAGGGAAGCCATCACGCAGACTTTTTACAAAGATGTTTTTGGGAAACTTGTCAGAGAAAGCGGGGCCAGGCATCTTCTTCAGGGGACTATCCTTACGGATATAGACGAAACGGTGGCGGGTATTAAGCGTCAGCATAATGTGTTTGAGCAGCTGGGCATAGATCCTCAGGAATCTTTCGGATATAAGATTATCGAGCCGCTTGTGCAGCTGAGAAAAGACGGGGTGCGAAAGGTGGCGCAGGCTCTTGGACTGCCGGAATCCATTTATGACAGGATGCCCTTTCCCGGGCCGGCTCTTTCAGCGAGGGTTATCGGAGAGGCCACGCCGGAGAGGATTGAGTGCGTCAGGTTGGCCACATCGGTTGTCGAGGATATTCTCAAAAACGTCAGTGCTTTTCAGTATATGGCCATTCTCCATCATGACAGGGTCACCGGCATGCGGAACGGAAAAAGAGATTTCGGGCAGCAGATAGAAATCCGCTGTTGGGACAGCATCGATGCGCGCACCGCTTCGCCGACACAGCTTTCCCATGACATTCTTCAGCAGCTTTCACAAAGGATCCTCTCTGAGGTTCCGGGTGTTGTCAGCGTGACGTATCATATCGCCACCAAGCCTCCTTCAACTATGGAAGCTGTTTAACCGATGAATGAGTATAAGCCAAAGTCCAGACGCCCTATCGCCGGTCTTTTCAGGAAAACAGCGGATGGCGTCGTTAAATTTTGTGTGAAACACGATATTCATCCGGATATTATTTCCTATTCTTCGATCATGGCTTCCATTGTTGCAGCCCTGTGCTTCTGGAAATCAGGGAATTATCCTCTTCTTCTTTTTATTGCCCCTTTTTTCTGCTATATGCGTTTATGGCTGAACATGCTGGACGGGATGGTGGCTCTCTCTTCAGGCAAGGCAAGCCTTCACGGCGAGGTTATCAATGAATTTCCGGACAGGATATCGGATATTCTTATCTTTGCCGGCGTGGCTCACAGCGGATGGAGTATCATGAGCCTGGGGTATCTGGGAGCTGTTTTTGCTGTTCTTACCGCTTATACAGGTATTTTTGGCCAGGCTGTCGGCGTTCAGAGAGAATTCAGCGGAGTGATGTCCAAACCGTGGAGAATGGTCTTGCTGC
>JAFGJP010000075.1 GCA_016929035.1 Candidatus Auribacterota bacterium
TATAAAAAGGATCTGTGCAGTCATGGTCTTTGAAGACAAAGTCCTGGACTTTAAATCCCTTGAGGTCACAGGCTTTCACACCGACGACACAAAAAGGCCTGTCATCCGAATGAGGGATATCCGGCTCAAAACCAACGGCCACCCGTTCTCTCGCTTTGAAGAAAAAAGACTTCAGCGGTTCAAAAGTCCTGACTTCGCCGATAAGGACGTCCTCGCTCTCTCCTGCATACCTCCGGAAGAATCGCTGATTTCCTTTCTTCACAGGGGTAAAGACAGAAAAATCTTCTTCTAGACCTTCAAGGAGCTTCCCCAGGTTTGTATTATTAATGTATAGCAGTTCCATTACATGGGCAAAAGTGTAATCAGTTAAATCTTCTAAATTGTGAAAAAAATCACAAATGTAGTTAAAAAATAATATAACACTTCACACGTCTTGTCAAATATTTTCTTGGATGGGAAAAAGAGAACAATTGTCTGTGAAAAAAATTACAATCCGCTGTCTCTGATAACGGCCTTGATGGCTTCAGCCGAATGCCTGAGCTTGCTGATTTCTTCATCATCCAGCACGATATTCAAAACCTCGCGGATCCCAAGTTTATTCACGACGCAGGGAAGGCTTAAATAGACATCATGTATGCCGTAATCTCCGTCGACAAAAGTCGATACAGGGAGAACAGCGTTCTCATCTTTGAGAATGGCCTGAGTTATTCTGACAAGAGCCAGGCCGATGCCGTAGGATGTCTCTCCTTTTTTTTCAATGATTTTATAAGCCGAATCGCGTACGCTTTCAAAAATGCTGTTCCGGGTAAGCTTTGGACTTTTACATCTGCCGCAGACAGGACAGTAATTATCAAAAAGGATGCCGCCTATCATGACACGGCTCCAGACAGGAAATTCGGTATCCCCGTGCTCTCCAAGAATATAAGCATGGATATTTCTTGCGTCGATACGGCAATGCTGTGATAAAAGGTAACGAAAACGTGCGCTGTCAAGAACACATCCGGAACCGATGACCTGATGCCAGGACTTTCCGGATATCCTGCAGGTCGCATAAGAAAGGACGTCGACCGGATTGGTCACAACAAGAAAAATCGCATCCGCAGCATACTCCATAATACCCGGTATAATGGATCGAAAGACCTGGATGTTTTCTTTGATAAGATCGATCCGCGTCTGTCCGGGCTTTTGCTTGGCCCCTGCCGTTATAACGACAAGATCCGATCCGGCTAGATTACTGTTCTTCCCGACAGTGACTTCAACAGGAGAAATATACGGCATCCCGTGATTAAGGTCCATCACCTCGCCCTGAGCCTTTTCCTGGTTTTTATCCAGGATGACAATAGAGCGGGCCAGTCCCTTGATCATCAGGCTGTAGGCATACCGTATGCCGACAGCTCCTGCTCCTATGATAGAGACTTTTGGTTTTTTTCTTTCTTCAACCATACCTGCTCTCTTATTTCCATAACATAATCCTATTATGAATTATTCCTTCGTTTTCAGGAAGTCTTAATCTTTGTAAGGATGTCTTTTACTGTGGCGGCAAAATCCTTGTTCAAACGGAGAATCACTTTTGAAACCTCTACAGCCTGAGGATACTTTTTCTTGCAAACAAGGATCTTCAGGTGATTGACAAGGGCTGGAACATAATCATGAAATCTTCCCAGGATCTTTGCGACAATGCTCTCTGCTTCCTCATATTTTCCCTGGCTGATGAGAGAAGATGAGAGGTTGCAGTTAAACTTCGGACTCTCAGGATTTATCCGGCAGGCGTTCCGAAAAAGCTCCTCACTTTTTTTTAAATCATTTTCACGGACTTTGATAACTCCGAGAATGTTCCAGGCTTCGGGGTTAACGGCATTGTATTCAAGAGATTTTTTGATGGACTTCTCCGCTTCTTTGATCTTTCCCTGCTCTAAAACAGCCATGGAAAGGTTAAGAAAAGCCGTATCGCTTGAGGGGCGGATATCTATGGCTTTTAAAAGCTCTTCTTCTGCCTCCTGGAACCGGCACAAGCGGTATAAATGCCGTCCCAGTGTAAAACGGGTCTTGAAAATCTCAGGGTGATTTTCTACATCTTTTTTCAGCTGCCTGAGATATTCTTCATCCTTTTCCTTTATCTTTTCCCTGCTTCTTGCCATCCCGTAATGATGAATCGGTATTTTGAGGTCGATCTTTGGTCTTTCAGCAATGCTGTATTCGACCATATCATGAGCAGCTCCTGTATAGTGAACAGAGGGCTTGTTTTCAAAGATCCTGACAACGCTGACATCCATATATCCCCTGAACTCTTTCCCTTCCTCGTAATCAGTTCTGTTCACAATAAAGTTCTCATCGTCAGGGTCCAGAAGATAGCTTCTCTGACGGAAGATAAATCCGCCGACTCCCGGATGATTCTTAAGAGCAGAAGATATCAAAGGAAAATCCCTTGGCGAGATGACCTCATCAGCATCAAGGACAAGGATCCACTTCTTTGAGGCTTTTTTAAGGGCAAAGTTCCTGACCTTCGCAAAATCGCTCTCCCATTCTTTGAAAAAGATCTTTGACGTGTATTTTTTAGCTATGGTGATAGACTTGTCTGCTGAGCCTGTGTCCAGGTAGATAAACTCAGAGGCAAGAGGAGCAACGACAGGCAGGTGGCGGGCAAGGAATTCCTCTTCATTTTTTGCGATCATGCAAAGCGAGAGATCAAGAGGCAGACTGTCTTTTTTCATCATTCCTATTATTTCAGAAAAACCGTTTCCTGTTCAACGATAATCTGTGCAAGTAGTAGCTGGTGCTAAAAGTTTTCCTGCTATCCAAGTCTCTTGGGTATATCAAACGGTTAAAGATAGGCATGATACAAGATTCAAGATACACGATATTCGATAAAAGAAGGAATTCAATTAACCGAAAAGTAGACGTTCTAAGTTTTCTTGAAGAACTAGCGTGCAGGACGGACCTAACGGACTAAACGGACTAAACTGTCATAACGGATTACATTGAAAGGCTTATGTTTTCAAGAGCCCGTTTTTCCTTCTCCACAGGAGCCTTGTCCTTGATCTTATTCCAGGTTTCCCTGAGACCCTGCAGCATGCGGATCACATGCTGGATCTTGGCTTTGTTTTCCCTGCGGTTACAGATCGCGTCGGAAAGTTGTCTTGTCATATAATCATAAAGGGAAAACAGCTGACCTGAAATAGGCTTGATGTCAAGGTTAAGAGAAAGCTGAAGTTCTTTGATGACATTTTTGGCTTTATTCAGGTTTTCATCATACAGTGCCCTTTTATGGAGCTCGTAATTGACAAGAGCCTTTTTCAGGTAAAGGATGGCGCCGTCATACATGATAAGGATCAGCTCCATAGGCTTGGCTGTCTGGATTTTCATCCTTAAATAGCGGTCATCAACAGGAATTTTCGGTCTATCCATAATCCCTCCTCATATTATAAGAGATACTGTCCTGATATAAGCGATAAGCTGAACTGCAGCGAGCTATTGAGGCTCTGAATACGCTGCTCCATCATCTGCAGCGCCTTATTGAGGGCTACAAACTGCTCTGTGAGATCGATGCGTTTCTTTTCGATCGCCTCCTCTTTTCTCCGGATGGAAATATCCATCTGCTCGACACGGTCGTCAATCGTATCATTTTTCTTGTAAATAATTCCCAGACCGGCGCGCGTATAGTTGCGAAGATAGGAATACATGTCATTGGCCAGCCCGCCGTCATCATAAAGGCCGTCGCTGTCTGAATCATAGGCAAAAAGCTTCATGACCGACTCCCGGTCTGTCAGAAGGGCTTCATCAAGAGTATTGGTATCAAACGTGAGCCTGTTTCCTTCTGTTCCTGTGCCCATCTTGATGCCGATGCGGGATAAGTTGGTAAAATTGCCGTTATTGCTTATAGATGACTGGACCTTATTGATCAATGAATTATAAAGAAAGAAAAGAGTCGAATCTCCGGAAAGCTCGTTATCTCTTTTTTCTTCGATAAAAGTAAGGGTGTTGTTGAACTGGTCAACAAAGTTCGTGAGTTTGTCTTTCATGTAATCATCGTTATTGACCACATCCACTTTTGAACTGCCGAGGCCCACGATGTTGAACGTTGTCCCGAGGATGGTGAACTGGTTGCTTGTCGGATTAAGCTCAGAGCCGTTCACATGAACGGTGGCGGACGTTCCCTCGTAACGGGATCTCCCGCCTGTCCCATCCTGATCGCCGGTGGCGTCAAGAATATCAAGGTTATTTAAAAATTTGCTGGTCGAATCATTCCTGAGCTCAAGGTCTTCGCCCTCGACATCTGACGTGAGGACGACTTTATCAAGCGTTGCATCATAAAAAAGGCTCACATTGGCTGCTGAAGAGTTGATGCGACTCATGACTGTGAACAATGTATCCACCGAGGTATCTACAAAAAACGTGACATTATTAATTGTAAAGTAGCCGGTAGTTATGGGATCAACACCACCACCAAGCTTGCCCTCGCCGATAAGGTCATCGAGCGTCCGGTAAATGTCTTTATCCACGCCATCTGTGAAATCTGCCCGGGTGCCTGATGTCACTTTCATGGCATTGAAAAAATTCGTGCTGTCACTTCCAAGCTCTATGTCATAGTTAACGCCGGCTGTCTTCTGCTCAAGGATAATCCGGTCATTATCCTCATCATAATAAGCCAGGACATTGGCTGAAGACGAGGTAATTTTCGAGAGAATAGTATTAATGGTATCACTATTGATCACTTCAATCGTAATATCATTGATAATGAACTCTCCGGCCGTGATCTCGCCATTATCCAGGCCAAGACCGCTATTTATTGCCGCATTGGCATTCACGCTGCCAGCAGCCTTAACATCGTTTCCTGTGATCTTCTCTTTGGTTCCGTCATCCAGATTAAGAACTGCATCAGACTGGACACGGGCCGCCTGGGCTACGCCTGATACGACAATATCATAATAGATCTCTGATGCGCCGACGGCTGACGAGGCCTTGATGACGCTGGTATCGCTGATATTGACTTTTCGTGATTCAAACGCAGCCTGTTTCCGCAGTGTATCTAAAGAAGCCTGGAGGGTTTCAAGGGTACTGTCTAGAAGGTCATAAATAATTTTCTGCTTTTCAAGACTGTCGCGCCTTTCGATGAGAGTGTCAAGCGGCTGTCGCTCAATAGCGATAAGCTGGTTGACTGTTTCCTCGATTTCGAAAAACGTTGTCGTCTCAAAAGCCATAAAACTCCTTAAACTACACAACCTGGTCAACAACCAGGCCTAAAAACATTGATGCATTGTAAAGGGATTGCAGCAGATCTTCCGGGGGAATCTTTCGAATCACTTCCCCTGTCCTTTTGTCAACGACACTTACAACAATTTCCTTTTTAGTGACCTCAACCTGCGGATCTTTTTGTTCAGCAGGTTTTCCTGACTCTAAGCTCTCCTTCTCCACCTCTTCTATACGAAACTGGATGGAAGTAGATATAAAAGACAGCTCCTGGTTAATGGCTTCTGTGACTTCCTGGAGCTGACTTTTCGTCAGAGTCTCAAACGGTTTCACCTTAAGGAAACTGTCGACAGGCTGGCTGCCTTTTTCAATCGGGCCTGCTTTCGTCTTTTCCGTTATCCCGTCCTCGACAGAGGTTGCAGGGGAAGACACAGAAGCTTTCGGAACATCTGCAGTTCCTTTACGGCGCTGGTACCGAACCTGGCTTTCTACAGGATCAACACCTGCGTTCACTTGGTCTGTATCTTCAACTGCCATAATAACCGCCTTTTACCTGTTCGCAGCAGGGCTTATGCCCTGCTGCGAATCAGCGTTAAATTAGATTACTGGAAAAGAACAAGAACAGCCTGTGGTGCTGCATTGGCCTGAGCCAGCATGGCCAGAGCAGACTGCTGCAGAATCTGCAACTTGGTCAATTCCAGCTGCTCTTCAGCAATATCAGCATCCTGAATGGTGCTCAATGTTGCCTGGAGGTCAGCTTTTTCAGAGCGGGCATCGTCTATTTCAAAACGAAGCCTTCTGACATATGACCCAAGTTTCTGGTTGTCTTTCACAATAGCATCCAACGCACCTTTAATGTTATTAATAGCAGTTCCAACATCAGAAGTACCTGTTACAAGTAAGTTCGTCGTATCGATAGTAAGATTTACTAATGTTGGTGGTGTTCCAGCTGTAGTTGTACCTGTCAAGCTGACGTTCTCCAGACCACCGATGGTAAATCCTGAGTAGATCGAGGCACTTACACCGGACTGCATGATGTTCTCAATTTCCTGCTGCAGCTGGATGATATCAGTCTGGATAGCCTGCTTTTCCGCTGAGGACACACCGCCTGCCTGTGCGGTATTAGCCAGCGTGTACATTTCAAGAAGGAGCTCTGAGACCTGGTCCAGCTTGCTTGAGTTCGTCTCAAGGAAGTTGATACCACGTTCAATGTTCAACTCCTTATTGGCCAGAGCGGCAATGTCTCGTCTGGTTTTCTTGATAGCAAAGTAAATGGCCGGGTCATCGGACGCGGAGTTCACTTTGATACCAGTCGAGATTCTTTTCTGGCTGATAGCGATTCTGTCGTTAATTTCTGACAACGTAAAAAATGCTCGCAGAGCAGCTACGTTGGTATTTACACGCGCTAGGTCGCCCATTATAACCTCCTTGTTATTTTGAGCTTATACATCCGTGTATAAACTGAAAACCCTTCATTCGGCCACAATGGCTGAAACCCCGGGTTTTCTTCAGGGTCTCTTTTTCCTTGCTTTATCACCTCCTTCACCTTGTTCCCTCCAAGCTTTAGATACGTTTTTAAATCGGCATAATAGGCAGGGAACTTTAATTTTTCTTATATAAAAAAGTCGAATATTAATACATTATGAACAAGAGTCAAAAATGACGGAAGAAATCTATATTGTCAGATTATTTAATTTTAATTCATTGATTTACAGTGAAATAA
>JAFGJP010000076.1 GCA_016929035.1 Candidatus Auribacterota bacterium
GGGCTTTTTTTGATATTTGGAATTTTTTATCTTTCTCCTGTCTTCTGTTCTCTGTTTTCTGACTTCTGTCATCTGTCAATCGAGAGTCGAAAATCGAGATTTGAAAAAGCGAGAGATTTTCTGCCCGATGTTTGCCGCCATGCTGGGGCTGCAGGCTTTCATACTGACATTCTTATTCGGACTGTCGGCCAGCCGCTTTGAGTATATGAAAAATTTTATTTTTTAAATCAGGAATAAGAGAAGGTTGCACGCTGAAATTTCTTAACTTGATATCCAAAAGCGCTTCAGTAAAATTAAGATTACCGGCTAGTTCTCCGCATATGCTGCATTCTTTGTTTAGTTCTTCCGCTTTATGGATGACGGTCCTGACAGCATTCAGAATAAGGTGATTACCGGCATCATAATAGTCTGAGACATTGATTTTTTCTCTGCTCGCGGCCATGATATATTGGATCAAATCATTTGTCCCGATACTTATGAAATCAGATAATTCGAGGAGTTCATCGATGGTCAAAAGAGCTGCAGGCGTTTCGATCATGGCTCCGAAAGGAAGATGTTCGTCAAAAAGCACTTTTTCCTTCCGCAGTTTTTCTTTTTCCTCTGAAAGATAGCGCCTCGCTTCCATCATGTCTTTCGGCAGAGCGATCATGGGGACCAGTACTTTGACTTTAAACTGTGCGCTCAATCTGAGAAAGACCCGAAGTTGCATTTGCAGTAGACGGGGATATTTCAGAAGAAGCCTGATGCCGTTTAATCCTAAAGCAGGGTTTTTGATATCCACAAGATCCAGAAAGGGGAGCGTTTTGTCTCCCCCGATATCCAGGAGCCGAAGAGTGACTTCCATGGTTCGTACGTGATTAAGAGCCTTTGTTAATTGAGAAAAAAGGCTGTCCTCAGTAGGTAAATTTTTTTTGCCCATGTAAAGATATTCAGTCCGGTAAAGGCCGATGCTGTCGGCGCCAAAAGTGTGCGCCATTTTAATGTCGTTTAAAGAAGAGACATTGGCTGTTACTCTGATGGGCTTTCCATCAGTCTTAAGATCGATATCTTTGATTTGTTGAATGGCTTTGAGCTTATTTTTCAATCTATTTTTGATCAATTTAGGATAGATTCTTAACTCTTTTAGGCTGGGGTTTATAATGATTCTTCCATTTTCGCCGTCTACGATAACCCGGGTGCCGTGTGGGACAGAAGCAACGTTGACATTTATTTTAGAAACAAAAGGGATATCCATGGCGCGTGCGAGGATGGCTGAATGAGAGTTTTCTGCTCCTTCAACAGTAACAATGGCTTTAACGTTATTGACATTGAGCGCGGCTGTGTCCGATGGGAGCAGTCTCTGCGCAAAGATTATGGAATTGGCAGGGAGGTTAGATGCATTTTTTTTGTTTAAGCCTACGAGAGCCATGAGAAGGCGTTTCCCGACATCAATAACATCATCTAATCTTTCCTGTGGGGTATTGTTTCCTGCGCTTCTTATCTTGTTTTCCCAACGCTGGAAGACATTCTGGACGATGTTCTCTGCATTCAGCAACCGGTCTCTTAGTTCCTTTTCTATCTCTTTGAAGAGCCCGATATCTTTTAATATGACTTGATGAACGCCGAATATCTCTGCATGCTTTGCGTCAATTTCATGAGTGACTTTTGTCTTGAGATTGGCAAGATCGAAATGGGCTTTATCAATGGCATCCTGAAGTCTTTTAAGTTCTTCTTCGACCTGGCTTTCACTTAATGTCCAAAGCTCAAATTCACGCGTCAGGACATCCTGATAATAGACGGCTCTTCCAATAGCGAATCCCCAAACAATGGATTTGCCCCTGATAAGCAAACGCTTTGAATGTGATATGCTTTGATGTGAAGAAATAAAACACCTCGTTGTTTTAGCTTGAAATAATCGCCACCTGAAACAGCATCAAATGGATAGACAGAGATAATGACCAGTTAGGTTTCAGTATCTTTTTCGGCCCATTTTTTATGAACAATATTATTTTTACCATCTTTCTTTGCAGCATACATCAGATTATCTGCAGCCCTTACCATTTCATGAACAGTCTTCCTTGGTTTATCAAAAGTGACTGCTCCGATACTAAATGTGACGGAATATCCGCTTCTGTTCATTGTTTTAACAAGTTGGGAAAATACTTTATTGAGCATGGATTTGGCTGCTGCATAATCAGTTTCTGGAAACAGTCCTGCAAATTCATCTCCGCCGATGCGAGCAATGGTGTCTGTTTTTCTCGTGTTGCTGCGCAGTTCATCTGCAATTTGTTTCAACAGTATGTCACCAGCCTCATGGCCTTTTGAATCGTTAACAGATTTAAAATTGTCTACGTCTATATAAATAATAGTAAAAGGATGAACATATCTGTTCGCCCTTATGGATTCCATTTTTGTTATTTCATAAAAAGAACGGCTATTTGCCAAACCGGTCAAAGAATCTATTTCAGCCAGTCTTTCTTCTAAGCTCAGTTTTTTCCTGATTGCAGTTAATAGGATTATAGCAACAAGAAATAAACTTAGCCGGATTATGCTGTTCCAGACGGGAATTAAAGCATTGGAATATCGGGTTACTTTGCTTAAGTCTGCTATAAACCAGATTGAGGCTGTTTCCAGGGCAATATAGATGCCGATAGTTTTCCCTAGATACCACGTAGCTAGAACAATAGGAACGATGTAAAAAATTGTAAATGATATATCCGGACCAAGATAGTGATCAACAAAAACCAATACAATAACAAGGATAAATGATCCAAAAGCTATCTGTTGCCTGGATTGACGGCGTATATATTTATTAATTATTTTATACATTTCGTTTTAGGAAACAATAAAACCTAACCTGTGTTAATTATAATCATCAGAATCAGGCATTACAATGTCAGGCTTGATTTCTTTTGCTTTATTCCAAGCGTCTTTAGCTTTATTGTAAAACGTTCTTGCCTGCGCATGATTTATTTTTGTTTCCTGTTCTTCAGCTAATTTTTCATAAGCATTACCAATGAGACAATAAGCTTCTGATGATCTTGGGTTAAGCTCAAGTGCTTTTTGTGCTAATTCAATAGACAGACGATATTGACCTTCAGTAGCTTTTTGATGGGACTGGCGAACAAAGATAACCCACCTTTTTTCATTTTCAAGGCTATCAAGGATTTCGTCAAAGTTATCCATTTCAGATTATAAGCACTTAACCTGGATATTTCATGTTATTCATGAAATATCCACCCAAAGGGCCGGCTGATTCAATCGTTACACGATTTAATCACGCTGCCGGGGTATGCCCGCTTTGTTCTCTATTTTCGAGAGAACATGAAATATGCGGGCTAACGAACAGAGGTTCCCAATTCAACAGGACTGCAATCGCTCTAGCTTGCATCCCTTTCAGATACATCTGTTTCCCTATTTGCCAATACAAAATCATGCCTGTTGTTACAATAGCGCTTGAAGTCTGCGTATGTTTTCATATTCAGCCGGAGGTTTTTCCTGTATGAGAGGTTGCCCATCAGGCTGATCAGCAGCTGTCGGCGATGCCAAAAGTTGCTCCATAACCTGCGCAGTATACGTGCTGTGGAATAAAATGTCCGGTCGCAGGAAATCATTTCTTCGATGATTCCGTCCAGAGACAGATGCTTGTACTTTGCTACTGGAAAGGTCAGTGTGTAATATTTCCAGTCTTCCGGAAACATATCAAGGACGATGCGGCCTTCTGTTTTCATCTGGTTCCACAGACTTGTTCCAGGCAAAGGCGTTAAAAACAACGCATTAAGATTATCCAAACCATACCGGCTGGCCACTTCAGCTATATGTTTACCGATGCCAGGCTTATCAATGTCTAAACCGATGATGAAGGAACCGACAACCAGAATGTTATGCTTCTGTATTCGCCGTACGGAAGCCCGGAAGTCCCGACTTCTCAGAATATTGAATTTTTTGCCGACTTCCATAAGACCTTCAAGGGAAGGGGACTCAAAGCCTATAAAGACGCCTCTGCACCCGGCCTTTGATGCCAGTGTCAGGAGCTCTTCGTCATCGGCGAAGTTGATAGTGGCCTGGGCGACCCATTCTTTTTTCAAATTGGCCTCTGCCATAGCGCGGAAGAGATCCTTGGCACGATGAATATGCTTAGAACGTGTGCCGATGAGGTTATCGTCCACAATGAGAACGCGTTTCTCACGAATCATCCGGAATTCCCGCACAACATCTGCAACAGGCCGATGCCTGTAGTGAGTCCCGTTAAACGCCGTTACACTGCAGAATGTGCAGTTCATAGGACAGCCGCGTGTGGTCTGAATGGCTCCGAAGGCATATTTATCAGGCAGCAGGTCATGCCGGGCGCAAGGCACATCACTAAGCTTTGCCAGCCCCCCGTCATATCGGCGCTTCAGGGAGCCTTTCCGGGCGTCCTCCAAAACCTGTGGCCAGATGCTCTCAGCTTCTCCTGTGACGACTGAATCCACGCGTGTTATGACCTCATTCAAACACATGGTCGCGTGAATGCCGCCCATGACGACAGGCACGCCCAGATGCCGGAAGTAATCAGCTACTTCATAGGCGCGGTTTACCTGAGAAGTAAAAGCTGTAATGCCCACCAGATCCGGCTTAGGCATTATCGAATAATCCGGGATGCCGAGGTTCTCATCCATGATGGAGATTTTCCAGTTTCGTGGAGTCAAACCTGCCAGAAGCATAAGACTGAGCGGCTTCCATACACGGTAACGGTTCCAGCGGCTCTCCCTGACTCTGACGATGCTCACAAGCGAATTTGACGGATTGATCAAGTAAAGTTGCATGGTTTTGCTCTGATGCATAATCACCTTTTCTCCTTTTATAACTCTTCTAATTTTATGGCATTTATCGGACATTGATTCACGGCGCCTCTGCAAGACTTTTCGGAATTTTTTGGAATCGGTCCGTCAAAAACAAAAGCCTTATCTTCGTCCATTCCAAAAACTTCCGGGCAAGTCTCCAGGCAACCCTGGCAGCAAATACAGGCCTCCCGGTCAATCACGGCTTTCATATTTTTCTCCTTTTGATCTGAGAAGAACCGCTTTTCTCAAGATAAGAACGCGTTATTGCAGTGCTGTCTCAGAAAAGTCTCAACAGTGATTTTTTGTGGGTTTTTATTTTCGAGTGACAGATAGACAGCAATATCACGATGATTGAGAAACGCAAAAAATTGGCCTTCATGGAAAACAGGAAGCAAACCGGCTTCCATGTTTTGCATGGTCATTTTTGCTTCCTTTAACGTCGATTCTGGAGTAATAACATAATTATCTCTATCCGGAACATATTGTGTTTTCATAAACATTATCCTCCTTTAAGAAATCTGATGATGTCTAAACA
>JAFGJP010000077.1 GCA_016929035.1 Candidatus Auribacterota bacterium
AAAAATCATGCCTTTCAATATCTCCATGACGCCTATCCTCGATAAAGACAAAGAGACGATCGGAACGGCCTTCATCGGGAGAGACATGAGGCAGATGATAAGCATTCTCCGGCAGCTGAAAGAAATCAATACAACGCTTGAAGAAAAAGTCAAAGAAAGAACAAATGAACTTGAAGAAGCCAACCAGATCCTCAAAGACGCCCAGTCGAAGCTTGTTCTTTCTGAAAAAATGTCTGCCATGAGCCTTCTCGCCGGAGGTATTTCCCATGAGATCAGTAATCCTATCATGGCGATTATCGGTTTTGCCGACATGCTGATGTCTTCGGAAGACGATGAAGGTAACCGGCTGAAATTACAGAAAATCAAGAATTTTGCCTTTAACTGTATGGACATTATCAATAAGTTCTGTGATTTTGCCATGAAGCCCGGTACCGAGTTTGAGGACATCAGCATCAACCAGGTTATAGAAGACACTCTTCTCTTAGCTAAAAACAAGCTGAAGTATGACGTTGATGTCATCAAGGACCTGCAAAGCGATCTTCCTCGGATCAAGGGAGAATCCAACGAGCTGCAAAACGTCTTTATCAATATCATCCTGAATGCCAAGGACGCCATGCCTGAAGGAGGCAGACTTTATGTGCGAACGTATCTCCAAAACAGCCGCGTCTTCGTCAGCATCAGGGACACAGGCAAAGGCATCCCCCAAAATCTCATTGAAAAAATCTTTGAGCCGTTTTTTACAACAAAAGAAAGCAGGGGCACAGGGCTTGGGCTTTCTGTTGGACAGGAAATCATCAAGGCCCACGGCGGAAACATCGCCGTAGAAAGCGAAGAAGGCAAGGGAACCAGCGTTATCGTTTGTTTTCCGATACCGGAAAAAGCAGAAGACAGAAAACAGGCGACAGAAGACAGATTGAAATGAGCGCTGGCGCGCAATTATTCAGAAAGACAATCAAATTTCCTATTTAACGTTCTGTTATTCTTACACAAATATTTACAGTAGGAATTTCCACTTGATATATCATGATATCCTTACTTTAAGGCCTCTCTATTTTTTGACTCATCACTTTTTTCTCTAAATCTTATTTTCTTTTCTATTTCTCTGTTTTCTGTCATCTAACTTCTGTCCTTCACGTGGCCCATTCCACGATGCTGTGAATAATGGATTCCGGCGAAAGAACCTCATCAGCTATTTTCAACTCAACCACGCTTCTCGGCATGCCGTAGACCTCGCAGCTTTCTTCGTTCTGGGCTATGATTTTTCCGCCTGCTCTCTTAATCGCTTTAGCCCCTTCTGTTCCGTCAACGCCCATGCCTGTCAATATGATTCCAAGGCTTTTATCTTTAAAGACTTCGGCTGCGCTCAGCATGGTTGGATTGACAGCCGGCTTCATCGAAAAGATCGGCGGAGAATCATCAAAAACAATAGAGGGTTTTCCTGAATCATTTCTCTGAAAAACCATGTGAAAACCGCCTCGCGCCACGTAAATCACGCCGTTTCTCATGACTTCATTCGCTTCCGCTTCCTTAAGGTGCAAAACAGACGCGTTTTTCAGATGTGTGATCAGTGATTCGGTATACGTAAAAGGAATATGCTGCACGATAACCATAGCGGCTTTGATCATCTTGCTGAAATGACGCACGAGAAACTGCAAAATTTTTGGGCCGCCTGTCGAAGCGCCTAAAACAATAACTTTGGTCGCCACATCCTGTTCCGTGTATGCCGGCTCGTCTTCTTCAAGATTCACAGCCGGTGCCGACTGGACAATAAAATCCACTTTTTTTTCATCGAGGAAATAAAAAGGGACTTTGCCGTCTGTTTCAGAAAGCACCTGTTTGACCACGTTGACAAGGGTAGCTGGCTCAAAGGGCTTTTTCATATAAGTCGTTGCGCCTTCGGTGATAGCCGATCTTAAGATCTCCTTGTTCTTGATGCCTGAAATGACAACGATAGGGATGTGAACATTGACTTTTTTAAGCGCCCTTATTGTTTCGATCCCGTTCATTTTCGGCATGTTGATATCGAGAATAACAAGATCAAAGAACTGGTCGATCATCTTGTGGAAAGCCTCAATGCCGTTTGACGCCTCGACAATAAAAAGGTCTTCCTGCTTAAGCTTGTCCCGGACAACCGTTCTTATAAAAGGGTCGTCGTCAACTATAAGCACTCTTTTCATATTTCACTGCTATTCAACATGTTAAGTATTTTTAACAATTGTTTCCATAACATACCTGATAGTAAGAGCTTTCTGTTATTTTACCACAGAATTTTCGTTTTTTCAACATGTTCAATCGCTGGGAGATAAGGATTGAAAAAAGTGGTTTTTCGTGTTATTTTGTATTAAAGTATGAAAGATATTCTACCGATAAGGTAGATAGAGGTGTTAAATATGGTTGATGAGGTAATTGGTGTTGGCAATCACGCTGAGTCCATAGACCCCAGGCGTGCAGAAAAAGCTGACGAAAAAAAGAGTGCAAAGGATAAGTCTGCACAGGCTAAAAAAACCGAGAGTCAGGGGGATAGCCTCAGTATATCTTCAAGCGCTAAAACAGCCCTGGATAAAACGCGTCTTCTCAATATGATAAAAAACATGCCGGAAGTCCGGGAAGAAAAAGTTATTGAAGCAAGGGAAAAAATAGAATCTGGCGAAATCTTTACAGAAGAAGTCGCTGAAAAGCTGTCTGACCAGCTTGATCAAATTCTCTAGTAAATAATCTATCATCTTTATTCTCTTCTTTTTTACCAACCCTAACGAAAATAAGCACATACTTACTGCAAATATCTGATACCCGATACACGATTCAGGATACACGCTAAAAAAACGTTTCCATTTTTGACATTAATTATCGGTTATCTTGCATCCTGTTTCTTGAATCTTGCATCTTTTTTCTTTTTTTAACTTGACTGAAGATTATCTGAGTGTTACTATTTTAGACTTTCGTAACACGAGGAGGAGACATGTCTGAACTTATCCGTTTCGGGGTTTCTCTTGAAAAAGAACTTTTGACGAGGTTTGACCGCCACATAAGAAGAGAACGCTATCCCAGCCGTTCCGAGGCCATCGAGGACCTTATCAGAAAAGAGCTTATCCAGAAAGACTGGATCGAAGGGAAAGATGTTGCCGGTGTCGTGAGCTTTGTCTTTAACCATCACAAGAGAGATCTTGTCAGCCACCTGACAGACATCCAGCACGGCTTCCACGCCCTTATCGTTTCCAGCCAGCACATCCATCTTGACCATGACAACTGCATGGAAATCGTAACAGCAAGAGGCTCGTCAAAAAAGATTAAAAAGCTTTCCGAAATGATACGGTCGCATAAAGGCGTGAAAGACTGCCACGTTACGCTAACAACAACATCAAGACAACCTGCAGAGGATTAAAATGAAAAAACCAATCGTTGGTTTTCTTTTGCTGAGCTTTTGTGTTCTCGTATCTCTTTTTTTTCATGTTCCCATTTATTCTGACGAGCCTGCCTACAGTCTCCCTGAAATAAATATCACGGCAAAAACACCGACCGGCTACGATAAGCCTGTCAAAGATATGGCTTCTTCTGTCAGCGTGGTCACCCGCGAAGACATAATGTCTGTCTACACCAATTCAACGCCAGACCTTCTTAACGGGCTGCCAGGGGTCTTCATCCAGAAGACAGGCGCATTCGGACGGTCGGACATCGCTATCCGCGGCATCGGCAACAACGGCAGGCAGCTTGCTGTTCTCATCGACGGAAGAACGACAAAAATGGGCATTTACGGATGTGCTGTGACGCACTGCCTTCCTCTTGACAACGTGGAAAGAATAGAGATCATCCGCGGCCCCAGCCCTGTCCTCTACGGAAGCGATGCCTTCGGCGGAGTCGTCAACATCATAACGAAAAAGGCCGAAAAGGAATTTGAGGGCCTTATCCAGGCTTCGGGTGGCTCGTTCAACACGAAAGCACTCCAGCTGCATCTGGGAGGCAATAAAGAAAAATGGGATTATTACATGACCTCTGACTACCGAGAGAGCGACGGGCACATGGATAATTCTGATTACCACGGAGGCAACTTCACAGGACGGCTGGGAGTCGATTTGTCGGAAAGCCTTTACGCTGTCCTGAACGTCAAGTACTTTGACGGGAAAAAATGTGAGCCCCTGAGGTCGACCGATCCAATCCTTCCTTTGTCTGACGTTTGGAACATCTATGAGCGGGGCGCTGTCGACCTGAGCTTTGAGCACAAGTGGAATGACTGGGATAATAGGGTAAAGGTCTACCGGAACTTCGGAGAACATAGATTCTCAGACGGATGGCACTCAAAAGACTACACTAATGGAATTCTGACCAGCGCCACAACGTTCCCCGCTCCGGAGAACATCCTCACGTTCGGTGCGGAATACAAGAACCAGGGAGGAGAGAGGATCAGTACTCCTTCAGGGGAGTGGGATAAAAAAGATTTTTCTCTTTATATGCACGACGAACATTCTTTATCTGAAAAAGTCATTATCGTCGGAGGAGTACGATACTGCAATGATGAGATAGCTGATGATATTTTTTCGTACCAGGGAGGACTGGTCTATCATGTTTTTGAAAAAACGACAGTCCGGATAAACGCCGCAAAGGGGTACCGTGCTCCTTTTATCAACGAGCTTTACCTTTTTCCATCTTCCAGCACTGACCTTGATGCAGAAAAGGTAACGAACATCGAGGCAGGCATCCGCCAGGTCATATCTCCCGGCGCAGAAGTGGAATTTGTCGTGTTTCAAATGGAGGGAAGCGATTTGATAGCCCTCGCCGTCAACGATGATCCGCCGCCTTTGATGAAGTTCGAAAATGTCGGTTCATTCACATTCAAGGGAACAGAGACCACGCTTTATGTCTATCCTTTCTCATGGCTCCGGGGTCACGTATCCTACAGTACCCTTGATCCTGAAGAGCGAACAACCGGACGTCCGGGGAAAATGTTCGATGTCACCCTTTTTGCAGGCACAGCAAAACACTCGGTAACTCTGACCGCACAGCACGTCGATGATTATTTCGCTTCAGACGATGAGAAACAGCCGATCCCTTCCTTTACGGTCGTCAATATAAGAGGCGAATCTGAGATTGCGGAAGGATTGTCTCTCTTTGCCGCCGTCAATAACCTCTTTGACGAAGATTACGTTATCTACGCCGATCTTCCGAGCGGAGCGGCCGGCACGTATGCCATGCCAGGAAGATCTGTCGTGACAGGGCTTAATTACAGATTTTAGCCATGAAAAAATTATTTTTATCCGTAATTTTTTTTCTATTACTTGTTCCTGACAATGCGTTCAGCGAAAAGGAAAACAGAAAAAAAACGATCGTGGCCGGAACAGCTCACGTGCAGGTCATAGTCAAAGAGATCGCAGGAGAAAACGCCGATGTCTTCTGCCCTCTGGAGCCGGGCATGTGCCCGGGACACTTTGACGTGAAAGCAAAAGACCTGTCGTTTTTGCATGGCGCCGATGTCATCATAAGACAGGGATTTGAGAGATGGATCGATGGCGTTCGGAATATCATAAATGAAAAACAGATCAAAGAGGTCGTCATCTCTCCCGGCGGAAACTGGATGATCCCTGAAAACCATATTCTCGCATCGGAAAACATTAAACAGACCCTCTGCCTCATTGATCCGGATAATGCCTCTGTCTATGAAAAAAACTTTTCTGCTTACATCAAGATGATCAAAAAAGAGGCATCCAGCGCACAAAAGCTTAAAGGCGTTGCTGTTATCTGCTCTGACATGCAGCAGGCGTTCCTTGAATGGCTCGGATGTTTGGTTATTGCGTCTTATGGAAGGCCCAATGAAATGACTTCCTCGCAAATGATCGAAATAATCAAAAAAGGCAAAAATAAAAAAGTCAATCTTGTTGTCGATAATCTGCAGAGCGGGCCTGATGCGGGCAAGATCATTGCCGAGGAGCTGGGCGCCCGCCATGTCACACTGACCAACTTCCCGTTGGCGGGTTCCTATATCGATTCTTTCAAAGACAACATTTCTCAAATACAGAAAGAGCTTGAAAAATGATCCGGTTGAAAGACGTTACTGTTTCCTATGTCGATCACATCGCCCTCAAAAGCGTCAGTCTCCATATAAAAAAAGGCGATCATCTCGCTGTCATAGGGCCCAATGGAGCGGGAAAGACTTCGCTCCTCACGGCAATTAACGGGCTGGGAGACGTCAGGCAGGGGCGCGTTATGGTAAAGGGCGAGGTCATCAATAAACGAAACATAAGAAAGATCCAGCGCATTTCAGGATATGTTCCTCAGAACATGAACATCGATCCGCGGGCGCCTGTCAGCGTTTTTGATGTTGTGATGATGGGACGCATCGGGAAAATCGGCCTTTTCCGAAGTCCAGGGAAAAAAGATGCGGATATCGTCAAGTCTGCCCTGGAGCTTTGCGGTATCGAAGAGCTCGCGCTTCGCCCCGTAGGCCGTCTTTCCGGCGGAGAGCGACAGAAGGTCTTTATCGCAAGGGCGATGGCGCAGGAGCCGGAAATCCTTCTTCTCGATGAGCCGACAACAAGCCTTGACCTCAGGGCGCAAAAAGAGATCGTATCCCTCATTGATTCCATTTATGCGCGACAAAAGCTGACAGTGGTCTTTGTGACGCACATCCTGAAAAATATTCCTTTGACCTGCAACACGTGCTGCCTCATCAAGGACGGGCACATTGTTTTTTTCGGCAATAGAAAAGACGCATTAAAAACAGAAAGGCTGACAGAGCTCTACGGATGCGAGATCGCTCTGGCCAGCGGGCTGAGCTATGTTTGACATGCTTCAATACAAATTCATCCAGCACGCTCTTCTGGCCTCTCTTTTCGGAGGCATAAGCTGCGGGATCGTGGGGGTGTGGGTCGTTATGATGCGCATTCCTTTCGTAGGGGTTGCCATGTCTCACTCGGCTTTTGCCGGAGCCGTGTTCGGTATTTTAACCGGAACAAACCCGCTCTTCATGGCTCTTCTTTTTTGTCTTGCATCCTCTGTCCTTATAGGCCCTGTTGCCAAACGGTCTCAACTGGACCCTAATATATCCATAGGTATTATTTTTTCTCTTGTTCTGGGCATCGCTTTTTTATGTCTGGGCCTCATCAAAGGGCCGAGAACAGAAGCCCTGCAGCTGATATGGGGAAACATTCTTCTCCTTGACCGAACAGATATTCTTTTCCTTATCGGCAGCTGCGGTCTTGTTATTCTTTTTCTAATCCTTTTCTTTAAAGAGATCCGTGCCGTCCTTTTTCAAAGAGAACTTGCGCGGGCAAGCGGCATTCCGGAAAAGGCTTTCTTTTACTCTCTGCTGATCCTGACAGGACTGTCTGTCACCTTTAACCTGAACACGGTCGGCGGGCTTCTGATCTTCAGCCTGATCATCAATCCGCCCTCGGCGGCCTATCAGCTGACCTACAGCCTGAAGAAAATGTTTATTCTCTCTTCCTTTTTTTCTGTCACATCATGTCTGGCTGGACTAGTGATTTCGTATTACCTGAACGTGCCGACAGGCGCTGTCATAATCATCACATCGTCTTTGATATTTCTGCTTTGCCTAATTTTTTCTCCAAAAAGGAAAAAAGTTACATGAAGAAAAATAAGGAGCGCTTTACGCAAATGATTCGAAAATCAGCCACAAATGCACACAAATAGGATTTTTAGATTCGCTCAAAGAGCGAATAGTTTTAGCTTTTTTCTATCGCCTATGTCCTAACTCCTATTACCAAGCAATGCTTATTAACAACGAAGGATATTTATCCGCCAAGGATTTGTGGAGGATGAAGAGGCACGAATTTTTTCTCACTCCCGAAACTATCGTTGTACGGAAGTGAGGGAAAAATGTTGTAAAAAACACCTTACCCATTACTGCTTTTATTATGAACAGAAGACAATTTTTTGATTGCCATGCAGAGACTTGGAATACGCCGGAAGATCAAAAGAAGGCCGGCAGAATCCAAAAATTAGTGGATGACATACAGCTTCAAAAAAATGACCGCGTCCTTGACATCGGCTGCGGTACGGGCATACTTTTTCCCTTTCTTCAAAAAACTGTCACAAGCGGCGGGCATGTCATTGCTCTTGATTTCTCATCTGCCATGATCAGGAAAGCCCGCGCCAACTCTCCCCATGGAATCTCTTTTATCCAGGCAGAAGCAGAACGCATCCCGATAAAAGATGACTTTTTTGATACTGCTATATGTTTTTCCTGTTTCCCTCATTTTGCCGACAAAGAAAAATCCCTCCTTGAAATCAACAGGGTATTAAAAGAAGATGGGGAAATCCATATCCTGCACACAGAATCAAGGGAAGAGATCAACGCGATCCACAAAAAGGCAGGCGGACCGGTAAGCCATGACCGTCTTCCGCAAGTGTCTGAAATGTTTACTATTATGACTAAAGCAGGTTTCAGCGGCATAACTGTCCAGGATGCGAAAGATTTTTACTGCGCAAAAGCAGTAAAAAAGAATAAATCTATTTAATTGTTGTTATTTTTTGCAATTTTAATTATTTTATAATACTTTGGATTTTAACAAGGACATCAGAATAAAATTATGAACGATTTCATTTTCATGGACTGCATCGAGATCAAGGAACTCCTTGGCCAAAGAGCTGATGATGAATTGAAGCTCATGGAGCTCATAGAGGAAGTCTCTTCAGATTCGATCTACTATCATACTCACAGCTATTTTTTGCGTCACTTTTACATTTCTGGACCTTATCCCAGCGATTTCGCGAACTGGGCTGCCATACAGGTCCGCGACAGGGTTCTCGGTGAACGGCTGGCCTCGATCATACCCTCGGGAGAAAAAAACATCGAAGACATCCGCATGGAACTGATCGACACCATTGACGATCATCTCTCAAATATCAAAGTCGTCCCATCTGTTGTTTACGGGCAGCCGTTTTACTTTATGCAGTCAAAAATCATCGAGGTGCCCACCAATCTCGTTGTGAGCAGCTTAAAAGAATTCACAGAAGCGCTGAAGATCGTCGACGCAAGCGCCATCTACAATCATGTTTTTGAAGCGAGGCTGAGAGACCGTAGGGGAAGAAGTGATTTCGCCATCTGGCTGAAAGAAGTTTTGAATCTTGAGAACCTGGCCCATGAATTCGAGATGATCGACAGCTACATGTACAGCCTTGAAGGATTAAGAAAAAAGCTGCTTGATCTCTGCGAAAGAGAGCTTCATCAATGAACACGGATCATATTACACTTGAATCTTACAGGGATGTAGCCCCCAGAGGAACGATCGATCTAGCTTACAACCTTTCAAAAAAGCTGCAGGGAAAAACCTTTCTGCACGTAAATTCCACCCGCATGGGAGGCGGCGTTGCGGAAATGCTTCTTCGGCTCGTTCCTATGTTCAACGACCTGGGAATAGAGACCAGGTGGGAAGTGATCGAAGGCACGCCTCTTTTTTACCAGACAACAAAAAGCTTCCACAATGCGCTCCAGGGGCAGTTACAAAATATTTCTCAGGAAATGTTCGAGGAATACAAGCAAGTGAACAAAAAAAACATGAAAAAGCTTTCGCTGGAATCTGACTTTGCCGTCATCCACGACCCTCAGCCGGCCGCCTTCATCGCGAAAAAACCCAGAAAAGCAAGGTGGCTGTGGCGATGCCATATCGATATATCCAGGCCGCAGAGAAAAGTATGGAATTTCCTGAAAGAATATGTCGTAAAATATGACGGAGCCATTTTTTCTCTGCCGAATTTCGCACAGCGGCTTCCCATACCACAGTACCTGCTGTATCCCTCTATTGACCCCCTGAGCGATAAGAACAGGGAGATAAGCGAAAAGGAAATCGACGACATCCTCAGTTTGTACAAGATCCCAAGAGATAAGCCGATCATCTTGCAGGTTTCCCGCTTCGACAGGTTTAAAGACCCCATGGGCGTCATCGCGTCATACAGAATGGTGAAAAAAAATAATGACTGTGTTCTTATCCTGGCCGGAGGCGGCGCTACGGACGATCCTGAAGGGCTGCAGGTGCTTCAGGAAATAAAGGAAGCCTCCTCGCGAGATAAAGATATCATCATCCTCGATCTTCCGCCCGATGCCAACCTCACCATAAACGCTCTTCAGAGAGCGGCGACGGTCGTCCTGCAGAAATCGACAAAAGAAGGATTCGGGCTTACCGTGGCCGAGGCCATGTGGAAAGGAAAACCTGTCATAGGGGGAGCTGTCGGAGGCATAACTGTCCAGATCGTTTACGGAGAAACAGGTTTTACGATCAATTCCGTCGAAGGCTGTGCGTTTCGAATCCGCTATCTGCTTAATAATCCCGAAGTCCTGAAAGTCATGGGCCAGAAGGCCAAAGACTATACTCGAAGGAATTTTTTGATCACACGTCATCTCTGCGATTATCTTGCCCTGATGATCAATATGCTTAAAGG
>JAFGJP010000078.1 GCA_016929035.1 Candidatus Auribacterota bacterium
TCGAAAGTGCAGCTCAGGAGCCTGAGATCATCGCTTTATCGGAGATGCTTGTTGCCATGGGCGCGCAAATTGAAGGAGCAGGATCCCATGTCCTGAAGATCCGGGGGATGAAAAAGTTTTCCGGCTGCGAGATGGACGTGATCCCGGACAGAATCGAGGCAGGGACTTTTCTCATGGCCGTCAGCGCGACCTGCGGAAAGGTCATAATTGAAAATGGCATGCCCAGACATATTCGCGCTGTCACGGACAAGCTTGTTGAGACCGGAGTTTCTATCCAGCAGGGAGAGAGATGCCTTGAAATTGAATCGCATAAGCAGCTCGGATCTGTTGATGTCATCACGCTTCCTTTCCCTGGGTTTCCGACAGATCTGCAGGCGCAGATGATGGCAGCGATGACTCTTTCGGACGGCATCAGCGTTATTACAGAAAAAGTCTATCCTGAGCGATTTATTCATATCAGCGAACTTAACCGCATGGGCGCGGACATAAAGCTGGAAGGGCCGACAGCCATCGTTAAAGGGAAAAAGCGCCTTTCAGGGGCGTCGGTCATGGCCTCTGATCTCAGAGCTTCAGCCGGGCTTGTAATCGCCGGACTTATCGCTGAGGGCCAGACAGAAGTCTACCGGGTCTATCATATTGACAGGGGATATGAGGATATAGAGAAGAAGCTGGCCTCTCTCGGCGCTGATATTAAAAGAGAAAAAGAAGAAAGTTAATCTTGATACAGGATACATGATGCAAGATGCACGATAGGATATACCAGATATGAGATATCGGACAGCAAGCGAAACTGGACAATAGAAACCAAAATAGATATTGAGCCGAAAGCAAAGAAGGATATCAGGTTATCAGGACACTAGATTGAAGGATATCAAGGTATGATTAAATCAGGAAAAAATTGATAATTTGATATTCTGATAGAGACGACTTGATCCCTCCGATAACAAAATATCTTTTTTAATTATTATCGAGTATCCTGCATTGAATATCTATTATCTATAATGAAGGAGTGATTCATGTTTGACATGATTTCCCAAAGATTTCAGAAAATTTTTCGTGACCTTCGTGGCATGGGAAAAATAACAGAAAAAAATATTCAGGATCCGCTGCGTGAAATACGAAAAGCTCTTCTTGAAGCGGATGTCAATTATAAGGTCGCCAAACAATTTATCGAATCTGTTAAAAGCAGGTCTCTTGGAGAAAAAGTCCTCATGAGCGTGACTCCAGGCCAGCAGATTGTGAAGATCGTCTTTGATGAAATGGTCAGCCTGATGAACCAGGAAAAAGGCGATCTTTCTCTTTCCCTGAATTTCTCATCTCTTATGCTGGTCGGCCTTCAGGGAAGCGGCAAAACGACGACAGCCGGAAAAATATCGAGGTTTCTCCAGAGCCATAAGCTTTCAACTATGATGGTTGCAGCCGACACCAAACGTCTGGCTGCAAGGGCTCAGCTGAAAACAATTGCAGAAAAGATCGGAAGCGACTATTTCACTATTGAAAATGAAGAGAGTCCGGCTGTGATCATCAACGCGGCAAAAGAAGCTGCCCGGATGAAGGGGATAAACAGGCTCATTGTTGATACGGCCGGAAGGCTCCATGTTGACCAGGAGCTGATGAAAGAGCTTCAGGAGATTCAGAAAATCCTCCAGCCTGAAGAGGTGCTTTTTGTGGCCGACTCGACAACCGGACAGGATGCCGTGAATATCTGCAGGGAATTTTCATCCAGCTTGACTCTTACCGGCATCGTTCTGACAAAAATGGATGGAGACGCAAGAGGCGGAGCGGCTCTTTCCATGACATTTACAACCGGAAAAAGCATCAACTTTGTCGGAATAGGTGAAAAGATGGATGATTTTGAGGCATTCTATCCTGACCGGATGGCATCGCGCATCCTTGGCATGGGAGATATTGTGAGCCTGGTGGAAAAGGCTCAGAAGACCATAGATGAAAAAACGGCGAAAGATATTGAAGAAAAAATAAAAAGGGCGCGGTTTGATCTTAATGATTTCCTCGTGAGCTTCAGCCAGATAAGAAAAATGGGCCCGATCGGGAATTTGATGAAGATGATGCCGGGAATGAATGCCTTGGGGAATATCGATATTGATGAAAAGGAACTTTCTCATATAGAGGCACTTATAAAATCCATGACTGTCAGGGAGAGGACTCATCCGGAAATAATCGATGGAAGCCGTAAAAAAAGAATCGCTCAAGGGGCCGGCCGGAGCGTTCAGGAGCTTAACTCACTTCTGAAGAGGTTTTCCTTGATGAGAAAGATGATGAAGAACATGCCGAAAATGGGTAAACATCTAAAAATACCGGCGTTTTGAAATTTTTCCTTGTAATATTAAGAAATTTGATTACAATCATAAAGTTTTAGATGAGTTGTAAAAAGGAGACAGGAAGAGAGCAGCCAGTCGTCAGCAGATAGTAGCCTGAAAGAAGAAGAGCTGTAATAAGGAGATAAGGATGGCAACGGTTATTCGCTTAAAAAGAATGGGAAGCAATAAAAAGCCTTTTTTCCGCATTGTTGTGACGGATAAATCCTCGCCAAGAGACGGACGCTTCATTGAAGAGCTGGGTTATTATGCTCCTTTGAAGAAGGATGACAACTTCAGTGTGGACATGGAGAGAGTCAGCTACTGGGTGTCAAAAGGGGCTGTCCCATCAGAAACTGTCCAGAATCTGATGAAGTCGAAGTCTGGAAAAAAGAAGTAATTGTTTAATGAGATTCGACATCCTAACTCTTTTCCCGGAAATTGTTGAAGGTCCTCTGGGAGAGAGTATTCTTAAGAGAGCGGTTTCAAAAAAGCTCATTGAGATCAATATCATTAATATACGGGATTTTACAAGGGATAAGCACCGTACGGCAGATGACAGGCCTTTTGGAGGCGGCCCCGGCATGGTCATGAAGGCGGAGCCGGTTTTCAAAGCTGTTGAAAGCTGTCAGCAGGAGAAGAGCCGGATTATCCTGATGTCTCCTGCAGGAAAACAGCTGACGCAGGCCATGGCCAAGGAAATGGTCAGAAGCTCTGAACATTTCATCATCATTTGCGGACATTACGAGGGGATCGATCACCGGGTCATTGAAGGGATCTCGCCGGAGCTGATTTCTATAGGGCCATATGTTCTGACGAATGGCGCACTGGCGGCCTGTGTTTTTGTTGACGTGCTCTCAAGGCTCAAGCCCGGGGTTCTCGGCAACGAGGCATCGCTGGAGGAAGAGACCTTTGAGTGCGGGGAGGCGGAATATCCGCAGTACACACGCCCAAGAGTTTTGAGAGGCATGAAGGTTCCGGATGTCCTTTTTTCAGGGGATCATGATAAGATAAAAAAATGGAGAAGGCAGAAAAAGAGAAAGTTAGCTATGGAGGAAGGCAATGGATGCGATTAAGTCTGTCGAGGACAAATATACTCAGGATAAAAAAATACCTCAGTTCAGTATTGGTGATACGCTTAGCATTTCTTCTACGATAACAGGCGAAGGCAAAGGCAAGCGGGTGCAGACATTCACCGGCGTTCTTATCGCGGAAAATGGAAAAGGCGTTAACAGGACACTGACGCTTCGGAGAATTTCTTACGGAGAAGGGGTTGAAAAGGTCATCCCTGTTTACTCTCCAACCGTCACGAAGATAAAAGTTGAACAGCACGGGAAAGTCAAACGTTCAAAACTTTATTATCTGAGGGAGCGGATTGGTAAAAAAGCAACAAAAGTCAAGCAGAAGGACACTGTCTGAACGATTTCAGGAAGCCCTCTTTTCTCTTGAGCCCCTTCGGCCGGACTGGGGCTTCGAAGAAGAACTCTCCCGAACGGGCTATAAAGTCATCTGCGGTATCGATGACGCTGGCCGCGGGCCCCTCGCAGGCCCTGTTGCAGCTGCCTGCGTGATATTTCACAGAAAATTATCACTTCCAGGTCTCATGGATTCAAAAGCGATCTCATCCGTTAAAAGGGACATGCTTTTTGAAAAAATCATCAGCTCGAAAGATATCTCTTTTGCTGTCGGTATGAGCTCTGTTGAAGAGATTGACGCATTAAACATTCTCAATGCCACGCACCTGGCTATGAGGCGGGCGCTTGAAAGCCTGGATGTCCAGCCGGACGCCCTCCTGATTGATGGAAATATTCCCCTGCGGGGTGTCCAATGCTTTCAGAAAACAGTTGTTAAGGGCGATGCCAGGTGCAGGTCTATTTCAGCAGCCTCGATTTTGGCCAAGGTGACGAGGGACCGGTGGATGAAAGAGTGCTCGGCCTTGTATCCGGGCTATGAGTTTGACGTGCATAAGGGATACGGAACAAGGAAGCATTTTGAACTCCTGGAGAAGTACGGCCCCTGTCCGCTTCACAGAAAAAGCTTCGCTCCGGTGAGGCGCCTGCAAAGCCAGTAAGAAGCAAAAAAGTAAAAAGTAAGAAGCAAGATCGGAAAATGTTGGAAAACAGAAGACAGAGAATAGATTTAAAGGAACACTTCGCTGGATAATTACAAAAATCAACCGCAGAGTACACAGAGCCCTGAACCACGTTGGGTTCAGGGTGAACGAAGAACGTAGTAAGGGCGGGCCTTGCGCCCGCCTGCTGGTAACAGGGAAAAGACCAACATGAAATCAGCCAATCGTGGAACGGGAATCTATGGGGAAGACCTGGCTGCGGATTATTTGAAAAAGAGGAGATACAAGCTTATCGAGCGCAACTGGAGATTTCACCGGGACGAGATCGACATCATTGCCCTTCAGAAAAAGATAATCGTTTTTATCGAAGTCAAGTTGCGGAAAAGTTTGTCTTTCGGAACCCCGGAAGCTGCTGTGACATTTCATAAAAAGAAACGCATCATCCGCGCGGCAAAGGCGTTTCTTGCCGGCAACAGGATTTACGGTAAGTCCATCACCCGCTTTGACGTCATAGCCATAACTCCTGAGGGTGAAGTGATGCACATTACAGATGCGTTCGGCGTTGACGGATACTCGGGCCTGCCTGGTTATATTCCATCCGCTTAAGTTTGAGTTAACAAAATATGAGGAAGTTATTTAAAGATAGGTGTATAATAAAATGGATAAAAAGCATGTCTTTTTCTTATTTTTCTTAAGGAGGGCACAAATTGAAAATATTTGTTCTGGATACAAATGTTTTGCTGCATAATGCTGGAGCATTGAAATCTTTTACTGATAATACCGTTGTTCTTCCGATGTCGGTGATAGAAGAACTCGACAGGTTCAAAAACCAGAGCAATGAGCTCGGACGCAACGCGAGAGCCGTGATCCGCGAGCTTGACAGGCTCCGGGCCAAGGGCTCGCTTCAAATGGGCGTCAAAACAGAATCTGACGGGATAATCAAGATCATTTCCGATACTCCTGAAGCGAAATCTCCTGTTTTGAACGGCACGGTTATAGACAACCGCATCATCCGGGTGGCCTATACGCTGAAAAAGAATAATCCTGATACAAAAGTGATTTTTATTTCTAAAGATATCAATGCGCGCATCAAAAGCGACGCCATAGGGATCGAGACGCGTGACTTTGAAAAGCAGAAAATTGATTATGAAAGACGCTATGAAGGAATCCGCACCATCGGCGTTCCCTTCAAGTTTATCGCCGGGCTCATGGAAACGGGAATCACAAGTTCTGAAGAATACAATCTCAGCCCGAACGAGTTTGTCATTTTTCAGGAGGATTCAAATCCGGACAACACGATCCTCTGCCGGCATGTGGTGGGAGACAAAAAGCTTGTCGCCATTCGGGACTATAAGAAAGAGATCTTCGGCATTTCCGCAAGAAGCATGGAGCAGAGGGCTGCCATAGACCTGCTTCTTGACCAGGCCGTTGACCTTGTGACCCTGACAGGCGAAGCAGGAACGGGAAAGACGCTTCTCGCTATTGCGGCAGGCCTTGAGCTGACGTTAAGAAGCAAGATGTTTACAAAAATACTTGTGTCAAGGCCGATCATGCCCCTCGGGAAAGACATCGGATATCTTCCGGGGTCAAAAGAAGAAAAACTGGGACACTGGATGGAGCCTATTTATGATAACCTGGAATACCTGTTCTCTCAGGGAACGCTTGAAGTGAAAAACAAGGTCGACCAGCTTTTTAAAAACGGAGTTATTTTCCTCGAAGCTTTGACCTACATCCGCGGGCGCAGCATTCCAAAGCAGTTTGTCATCATTGATGAAGCGCAGAATCTTACGCCGCATGAGATCAAAACGATCATCAGCCGCTCCGGAATGGGGACAAAAATGATATTGACCGGTGATCCGGACCAGATCGATAATCCATATCTCGATGCCAGCAGCAACGGTCTCTCCTACTGCATCGAGCGCCTCAAACAGGAAAAGCTCCATGGACACATTCGGTTTAAAAAAAGCGAGCGGAGCCCTTTAGCCTCGCTGGCCGTCAGCCTTTTATAGGAGAAAAAAGAATCAGACGAACTCAGACGGTATTCGATGACGAGAAAGTGGTTCAAAAGGACTCTCGACCAAAAAGAAAAGTGGAAAAATTCTTTTCTTCATTCTCTCTTTGGAGAAAGGCTGTTTCACAGGGACCTCTGGCATGTCAGCAGAAAATCTCTTGCCGGCGGTCTCGCGCTCGGCCTTTTTCTGGCCTTTACGCCAACTGTCCCTTTTCACATGGTCCTTGCGGCCATCGGGGCCATTCTCTTCAGGGTCAATTTGCCTGTCGCTGTGCTGGTCTGCTGGATCAACAACCCATTCACCATGTATTTTATCTACTTATATGACCTGAAACTTGGTCGGTTTCTCTTCGAGAGAGTCGTTAATCTTTCGTCCCACGTTACGCAGGGACGCTGGGAAATCTTTATGAAAAATACCAGCTATCTGTGGCTGGGAAGTTTTATCCTGTCCTCCCTGGCTGCTCTTGCCGGATACTGCTCGACAAGGGTCCTGTGGCGATATCTGACAGTCCAGAGATGGAAGAAAAGAAAGTTTGTTAAAATTAACAATCCGGTGAATCCGTAAAAAAATCTGAACCCTAAATCCTAAACTCTCCATGTGAAAATCAAAGATTTTCCAGGACTAAGTCCCTGAAATCTTTCAGATTCAACGGGCTAAACGGACCAAACGGAAAGCGCGATTAGCTCTCTTGGACTATTAGCTATTGACTGAAAACTAGACTTTTTCTTTGAATAGACAGACCTTGTTCCTCCCTCTCCACTTGGCCTCATAAAGGGCGTTGTCGACATTTTCAATGAGCTCTCTTGGCGTGATATTCGGCCTGTAGGAAGCGACACCGATGCTGGCTGTGACGGTCTTATCGCCGATGACATCCGGAAGGAAA
>JAFGJP010000079.1 GCA_016929035.1 Candidatus Auribacterota bacterium
CCCCTCCCTTGAGGGGAGGGGATTAAGGTGGGTATAAAACTTTTTAGTGGCCCTTAGTGTTCTTAGTGGCTGAGAGCTTTTGTTTTTTTATCTATTTTCATTCGTGTGAATTTGTGGCTAAAAATTTTTTCACTATTTTTGATTTTATTAAAACAGGTTTTTTATGCTCAGCATAGTCATCATTAACTGGAACACCAAAGAGCTTCTCGAGAGCTGCATTTCACACATCACGGGTCTCAGGATCAGGCTCCCTTATGAAGTCATTGTCGTTGATAACGCTTCAACAGACGGAAGCCGGGAATACCTTTCTGCCCGCTTCATGGGGAGAAAACTTCTCAATGACAAGAACAGAGGCTTTGGCGCGGCCTGCAACCTGGCGGTAAGAACATTCGCGTCAGACGCCTATCTTTTTCTCAATACAGATGCCTTCCCGGAGAAAGGCGCGTTGGAAGAGATGTACACTATATTGAAGTCGGCGGATGACATAGCGCTTGTTTCTCCGCAGCTGGTGAATGAAAACAGGACGATGCAGAAGACGTCTTCAAGGCTTCCTTATTTCCTGCGTGACCCAATGCTGGGGAAGTATAATTATATCCCGTCTTTTTTTCTCAAGGACGCCAGGGAGTACGCGGAGGAGCTCGTCGAGGAAGCTGACGCGGTAACGGGGGCCTGCATGATGGTGAAAAGGGAAACTTTTATTTCCCTCGGCGGTTTTGATGAAGATTTTTTCTTTTTTCTTGAGGAAACCGACTTTTGCCTGCGCTGCCGGAGGCTGGGTTACCGCATTCTTGTCGCCAGGAGAGCCGCTTGCGTTCACCTGAAAGGGAAAAGCACGGAAAGGGAGCTTCTCAGGTACAGAAAGATCTATCTCTTTTCGCAATTCCTGTTCTTAAAAAAGCATCTTCCAAGGCAGATCTATTTTTTCGTGGCATGTATGGAAAAAGCGAATGTTTTTTTTAAATCGATCGTGTATTTGTTCTTGTCCGCCTTGACTTTTTTTATTATTCCTAAACTCAGGCGCAAATTTCATCTTTATGCGTCTTTTTTCAAGGAAAGAGGCTGGAAGGAGGCGGAGAAGAGATTTACGGGGTTTTTCCGGGGAAAGGATTTTTACGCGTATTTCAGGAACAAGGAAGGACATGGTTTCATGCGGAAAGACCTAGTGGAGGATTTTGAAAGGCTCTTCCCGCTGGAAGATACTCTGGAAAAAGACGCAGGTGTCATTAAAGACGCTCCCTTTGCTCTCACGTCGGTTTTAAAGATTAGGGATGATATCATTAACGTCAAATTGTTTCGAAAAAAGAGATGGATCCCTTTCCTGTTTCAGCTCCCGGAAAGAGCGTTCTACGGAGCCCATGTCCTTCTTTCTCTGCGGATATCTGTTCCGGATGTTCTGGGCTACTTTATAAGGAAGAAGTCAAGATCATCCGGGTATTTTTTTACCCGCCACGATGAGGATTTACAGGTCCTCAATTTTGTTTTTGACGACGCGTTAAAGGCCTGCGCGAGCAATCGCCTTCGCTTCGCGCCTGTAAAAAGAAAGCTTTTCGTTGAGCTGGCCGGCGTGTTTCGCCGGCTTCATGATGCCCGGGTGATCCACAGGGATCTGAAAGCGAGCAACATCATGGTGAAAACACGGTGGACAGAAGAAAACGACCCTTTTCAGGTTTATCTTATCGATTTTGAGAATATCGTGGTCGATCCGCCTTTTTTTGAGCGTTTCAGGATTAAAAACCTCGCGCAGCTTCACAAGTCTTTCCCTGATCTCGCTCTTGTCGGTCCTCGAGAGAGGCTGTTTTTTTTGAAAAATTATCTGGGGGTCGAAAAGCTGGATGAGAACGCCAAGAACATTATCCATCAGGTCGAAAAAATGACTGGGAAGATCTTTAAAAGAAAAGGTTTGGAGTTTAATTACTCAACGAAAATTAATGAGTAGATGGTTGATGAGAATTCACCACGGAGGAATGCGGAGCATGAAAATAATAAATAAAATTGTTTCTTCTTATCTCGAGAAAAGGCGTCAGGCAAAGCCTCCGGTTCTCCGCATCGAGACGACCAATGCGTGCAATGCCAGCTGTATCACGTGCCCCAGGCCGAAGATGACAAGAAAGATCGGCACAATGGACATGAGCCTTTTTGGCTCTCTTATTGAACAGGCCGGCTTGCTGGGGATAAAAAAAGTCCATCTGCATAATTACGGCGAGCCCCTTCTGGATAAAGAATTAAAAGAGAAAATCGCTTGCGCAAAGTCAAAAGGCATGCATGTCAAGATCTTTACCAATGCATCTCTTTTAAGCGATGAAAAAGCTAAGGAAGTTGTTTCGGCAGGTATAGATGAGATAAAGATCAGCATGGACGGAGTGACGAAGGAAACGTTCGAAAGGATTCGAAAAAACCTCAAATTTGATGATGTCACGCAGGGCATCGAGAATATCATAAAAGCCAGAAAGCGGGCAAAAAAGCCGGGGCTTCATCTCGTCCTTGTTGCCTTTGATGAAAATAGAGAAGAAATATCGCTTCTGAAAAAGCGATGGAAAGGACGCGTGGATTCTGTTATTGTCACCCGCTACCATAACTGGGCGGAGGAAAATGAGGACAAGTTGACATTATTGCAGAAGCTTCAGAGAAAAATACCCTGCGCGCGTCTCTGGAAAACAGTAACCGTTCTTTGGGACGGGCGCGTAGCCCTTTGCTGCCTTGATTTTGACGGGCACATGATCCTTGGCGATCTCAGCCGGCATTCCCTTAAAGAGATCTGGGAAGGAGAGGGGTATCAGCGTGTCCGCTCTCTTCATATCAGAGGGGAGCAGGATAATATCCCTCTTTGCCGGTCATGCACGATCGGAAGACTTTAAAAAA
>JAFGJP010000080.1 GCA_016929035.1 Candidatus Auribacterota bacterium
AGGTGTTGAGTCTGTAACGATCCTCATCACTTTCTTTTTAATGTCTTCAACTTCTTCAAATATCTCAATAACGTTATTATACGTCTTGCTCATTTTATTTCCGTCGATTCCCGGAACAACAGCTGTCGATTCGAGTATGCTCTCTTGAGGAATGACGAACGTTTCTCCATATATGTGATTGAACTTCTGAGCAATATCCCGCGTCACTTCAATATGCTGCTTCTGGTCCTTGCCGACAGGCACCAGGTCAGATTGATAAATCAAAATATCCGCGGCCATAAGCACAGGATAGGCAAAAAGCCCGTGGTTCGGCGTCAGGCCCTGGCTTATTTTATCTTTATATGAATGACATCTTTCCAAAAGCCCCATGGGGGTAATCGCTGACAGTATCCATGAAAGCTCCTGGACTTCCGGAATATCTGACTGCCTGAACAGCGTCGCTTTTTCCGGGTCAAGGCCAAGTGCCAGATAGTCGATCGCCACGTCTTCTATATACTGGCGCAACTCCTCCGGGTTCCTGACGGAAGTCAATGCATGATAGTCCGCGATAAAATAAAAAGCATCGTTCCCTTCCTGCAGCTCCAGGTACTGCTTTATCGCTCCGAAATAATTCCCGATATGCAGCTTTCCAGACGGCTGTATGCCAGAAAGAATCCTCATCAGTTCCTCCTTCAAAATCTGACCTCAAAGAAAACAATTCCCCGAACAGCTCTCCGTATTATTGTTTCCTTCTCTTTTATATTTTCTAACTTGTTCTCTATCTAATGAACCTCCCCGGGCTTCCACCTGAGGTGGATCCGCTTAATGTAGAAAAGCCCGGGGTTTCTTTTAAAAACCCCGCTTCGCAAAATATCGCAAAAATCTCTACGATATTTTTACGACACTCAGCGGAATAATCGTCTGCGCTTTCATCTCCGGCTTTGAAGCCGGGGAATTCGCGCATCGACTAAATATTACATATAATAACCTAAAGATGTCACCAGTACACCACTATTTTTCATTTTAAATAACCCATAGAAAAACGACAAATGGTTTATTGTCCTTTTGCTGCAACTTATGCGATTTCAAGGATCTTATCTCATAAATCACCCTTATGACAAAAAAAATTTGCCTTTTCCGGTGCTCCATGCTACGAATGAGAGATGACATTTCAGGAGTGAACGCATGGAAAGCGATTTTTTAAGCACCGTTAAAAAGATTGTCATTCAGGACAGGAGATTTCAGGAGGAAGCCTATACGTTCGTTATGGAAGGCCTTTACTTTTACACGGAAAAACACAAACTTAAAACCGGACAGCATGTTACAGGAGCCCAGCTTCTTGATGGAATAAGGGAATACGCTCTTTTGAGCTTTGGCCCCATGACAAAATTTACGCTGAACAGCTGGGGAATCAAAAATACGAAAGATGTAGGCTTAATTGTCTACAACATGATCGATGCCGGGCTTATGGGGAAAACGGATTCAGATTCTGTTGAAGACTTTTTTGACGTTTATGATTTTGATGACGTCTTCAGCGAAACTCGATTCTCTGAAGATAGCGAGGAGTGATCTTAAAAAGCGTTAAGTCCGTTTAGTCGGTTTTTTCCGTTGATACGGAACGCTACGTTAGAATTATTTTAAGTCTTGCCATAAAAGGCACTGATGATTATTGAACTATTGACTATCCACCTTTAATCAGGCTTTTCAGTATCCCTATCCGGTTTTCCCAAGTCCATGAACGGTAAATGCCCATGAAGTAATGCAGGAACGTCGGGATGCATCCATAAACAGGCATTCCAAGAACGATGCCGCATGATCTTCCATTGGCCATCGGAACCACGTAGCCGAGGTCTACAGGACGATAGGGCTTGAGCGGCTTCTTTTTCATGGTCCTGATGATATTCTCGGCCGCCAGAAGGCCTTCAGAAAGAGAAAACTGCACGCCCATACGGAGAGCCAGCCCTTTATGCTCAATATGCGCAACGTCTCCTGCTGCAAAAACGCATTCATCCAGGCGAAGATACTCATCAACCACGAGGCGGCCCTGACGTGTTTTTTTATAATCCATATTTCCTATAAGATCACCTGTCTTGACCCCTGCCGTCCATATGAGCATTGCATTGGAAAAGACCTCTCCGTTCGAAAGAACGACTTTTCTATCCTGAGTTACATCTTTGACTGTCGTTTCCAGCAGGATATCGATATTCATCAACTGAAGGTTTCTTTCTGAATAATGCCTGAACTCTTCGGGCAGATTGGCAAGGAGACGGCCTGCCCGTTCAATGACAGTTATGCGTTTTTCCTGCTTATTTTTTGCGAGAAACCTGCAGATATGCGTTGCGATTTCAATGCCAGTGTATCCGCCTCCTGCGATCACAAAATTATCCCATAGACTCTGCTTAACGTTTTCCAGGATTGAAAACGCATCGTCAACGCTTCCCAGGCTGAACGCCTGATTTTTCAGGTTCTCCTGTCCGTAGAAGTTTGTTTGTGACCCGCTCGCAAGGATGAGAAAATCAAAAGTAATGGATAAGCTGGCCGTTTTCACCATGTTCCCTTTAAAGTCGACTGACGTCACGTTGTCCTGGACAAATGAAAAACCATACTTTCTCGACAGATCATGCAGGCTGCACTGGAGAAAAGACGGAGGGATGCGCCGACCGACCAGGTCAGGGAGAAGGGGAAGAAAATGCGAAGTTTTATTTTTGTCGACGAGGGTAACAGAAACATCTCTTTCCCTGTTTAAGCGCCTGGCTGCAGACAGACCAGCAAATCCTCCTCCTATGATAAGGACTTTCTTCATATCATGATGTCTCCGATGATGATGAGACTGACAAGATGATGAAGGCCGATTGTCAGCTTTGATGATTCAATAAGTTTCTTCTTGTTTTGATAATAAAGCATGAGAATCCAAGCAGCCTTATACGGCATAAAAACAGAAAAAACGGTGAGCAAAGACATCCATCCCAGATTTCCTATGGCCACATTCAGGATAACCGCTCCGTATCCCATGGCCACAAGAAAACAGTAGACCCAGTAGGACTGTTCATGCCCGAGAATGCTGACCCACGTTTTCTTCATGGCCTTCCTGTCATCAGGATAATCCGGTACCTCGTTGACAAAAAGAATAGCTGTGGTGAAAAAGCCGAAGGGAAGGGACAGGGAAAAGCTTCTCAGGTCAGGAAAGACTTCTGTCTGAAGGAAATAACCGCCCATGACACACGCCGGTCCGAAAAGAAGAAAAATCACGGCTTCGCCCAGATAATTGTAAGACAAGCGAAAAGGCGCGTGCGAATACGAAAAGGCCAGAATCAAGATGAAGAGAAAATAGATCAAGACCCTGATACTTCCCAGACAAACGGCTGTCACGAGGACAGAAAAAGCAGCTAAAAACGAAAAGGCCAGTGCAGAAAACAGATAAAACTTTTCATTAAAAACGCCTTCCTGGATGAGCTTTGAACCGCCGAAAAATCCATAGAATGTCCTGTCTTCCCAGTCGACTCCGCTTTTTGAATCAGAGTAATCATTGATCAGATTTCCGCTGAGATGGGTCGAGGCAACGGCAACAAAACCGAAAAAAAAGAGGCCGGAGCTCCATTCATTTTTAAAAAAAAATGACCCGGCTATGTACGGAAAGAGACTGGCCGCAATAAACGGCAGTCTCAATGCCCGGACAAAATTCTTCAGAGAGACGGGGGAAAAAAAAGAATCACTGTATCTTGTCATTTTTTCTTCGTTGTTATTCACCTGTCATTATGCTAATTTACCATCATGCTTCAAGAAATAAAGAATAAAATCAACCGGAGCCTTCATCGAATACTTCAAAATCTTGATAAAACATACGGCCTTCGGCGCATCTCTCCTTTTCTTTTTAAAAATCTTAAGCAGTTTATCACACGAGACGGCAAACGGCTGCGCCCTGTCCTTTTTTCACTGAGCTATCTGGGTTTTTCAAAAAAACCTGCTCATCATTATATGACGTGCGCCCTTTCCCTTGAGCTTCTTCACGATTTTATCATTATTCATGACGACATCATCGACAAAGCCGGTCTTAGAAGAGGAAAGCCTTCTCTTCACATTATCTTTGAAAAGTATCTATCAATGTTCCGTCACGCAAAATTTAACGGAAAAGATTTTTCTCTTATAGCCGGAGATCTGATGTACAGCCTTGGGCTCCGTTGCTTTCTCTCGATCGAAGAGCATCCCCTTCGAAAGCAGAAAGCTCTCTTCAGGCTTGTCGACGGAGCGATACGCACTGGCTCAGGCCAGTTGGCCGAGCTCCTGCTCTCGCTGAAGCCTCTTGATTCAGTAAAGAAAAAAGATATCTACCGGGTATACGACCTGAAAACAGCTTACTACACGTTTTACCTCCCTCTCGTCCTGGGCGCTATTCTTTCCGGACAAAAAGTCACGCCTTCCATGGAAAAATGCGGGCTGATGCTTGGCCGGGCTTTTCAGATAAAAGACGACATCATCGATATCTTTGGGAAGGAAAACAAAACGGGAAAATCTTCTCTCTCCGACATACGGGAATCCAAAAGGACTTTGCTTGTCTGGTCTGCCTACAGACAGTCTTCAGCAGCATCCCGCAAAAGTATTACAAAGATACTTTGTAAAGAGAAGCCGGATAAAAAGGATCTTGAAAAAATAAAAGATATTATCGTTTCATCAGGATCGCTGGAAAAGGCCAAAAAAGAAATTATCGATTTCAGGAAGCAGGCAAAAAAGTTGATTCGCTCTTTCAGGATGAAAAAAGAGATAAAAGGCACTCTATCCCTTTACTGCGAGGAACTTCTAAGAATATAAGACCTTCCCTTAGTATGGATCTCGGTCCTTTTCAAATAAAATAAAGCCTTACATTCTATTTTGAGGAAAACCGTATACCTCCCGGGCCTGACAGCATCAGGCCGAGATAGACAACAGCTGCTTTGATGGCATGTGAAGCCTGAGATAGTCCTTTGAGCAGTTCGTCTGCCTGATTCAGATGCATGGAAGCAGCCACAACCATCGTGATGAACAGGAAGATGCATGCCGGCCTGAAAAAAATGCCGAGAATCAGAAGGAATCCCCCTCCAGCCTCTGACAGAGCGGCCATGAAACCCCAGAAAGCGGGCAGGAAATGTATTCCGAAAACGCCCATAGCCTGTCCGATATTTTCCCACTGCTCCGGCCCTCCGGTTATTTTAGGCCAGCCATGGTAGATTGACATAATTCCCAGGCCGACACGGATAATCAGAAGACCGACATCTGGATAGTTTGCCTTCAGATTGACTTTCATAGAAAATCCTCGCTTTTTTTTACTTTAAACATCCTGCCCCTATTTTATTGCTATTTTCTTTGGGGAAAAAGAGTTTTTATGCTTTCACAGGAACGACTCTGCCCTTGGAGAGGAAGAAGAATCCTGAAAAATATCCGCCAAGCTTACAAAATAAAAACAGCCGTGGCGATAACCGTTGTCCATAGGCCGTCTTTGTGCCCTCTGGCAGACTGGCAGATATTATCCGTGCGGAAAATATATCCGCTTGACTTGTATATCTGCTTTCTTTCGTCCCAGGCTTTTTCCGGATCAAGGTCAATACCCAGGGTTGACGCCAGAAGAGTCGCTGCAATATCTTCCGCATAGTCGCCTGATTTTTTCGCCGTCTCGCCAAAGGCATGATGTTCTGACAAATACCCGTAGGAATCTCTGGCCGCAGGAACCGCCACGCCTATGGCTGATGAAATAAGACGCTGTGGCTCATTGGTCGCGTTGCGGGCCATGACATTGAACGTTATCTGTCCGGGCCTTAGCAGACGAACGCCTTTGCTCTTTGAAATGATTTCTACGTTGGGCGGAAGGATGCTGGAAACACTGACAAGATTGCATTTTTCAATTCCAGCCTGACGCAGCGCTGCTTCGAAAGATGCGAGCTTTTCCCTGTGAACACCAACACCCTTTGTAAAGAACACTTTTTTCGGAATCACACTGCACCTCCTCCCTTTATACGGTTTCCTTTTATTGACAAGATGCTCTATGTAGTCGAGATATTCTTTATATATTTTATATGACATCATCTCACAAGAAAAGTTTTTTATGTGTCATATAGCCCATGATCTTATAAAGAAGCTTCGCGACAGTAAAATCATAGGCATGGAAATGCATCAATGGAGCAAATTCAACGATGTCCACTCCGACAATATTTTTCTGAAAGATCAGCTG
>JAFGJP010000081.1 GCA_016929035.1 Candidatus Auribacterota bacterium
ATAAAAGACAAAGTTAACCAAAAATGTTATGTTTAATGCTTAAAAGTTATCTGTTTAATATTCTATTTTATAAGTAGTTGCAACTAATTATTATTTCTGACAAAAATAAGATTTAAAAAACGGATAGTTTTTAATAAAGATTTATTATCTCTCTTATATGTAAATGGTTACAATATTTTTGAAAAATTACAAAATAATATAATAATTGAAAAACATAAATAATTTGAGAAAATAAGTATAATTTTTTGCTGGCAGGAAAAAGCTGCGGTATAGAGATTATGTATCTCCTGTTCAAAAAGAGATATGGCCGGAGATGCCGCTTTTATTATGTTAAACTTCAGACTTTTTATTCCTTTTTGATCTCTGACTGTTTATAAACGGTCTCCTTGGTAAAAAAAGTGATAATGCCGTAGATGACGGCCAGGACAAAGTTAAAAAGCGTTGTCAGGAAAAGAGGAAGGAGAAACCATATATTGAACAGGCTGAAAAAGATGCAGCAGACGATGATATAAGAGGGCAGGTACTTGATAAAAACAATGATGTTGAATGGCGGGACATATCCGATCTTGGTGTAGCGCTTGAGAGAAATGCGTCTTATAAGAAAGATGCTCGTGAGGCCGAGCGCCAGGAGAAAGAGTGGAGAGCTGATGAGAAGAGTGGGCACGAGAGAGATAATTGTTATCGTCTTGAATGTCTTTGATTGAAGAAGGTAATAGATATAGTCGGATATTCTTTTTCCTTTAAAAATGGATTCGATTTTTTCTGGAGAAAAATGCAGCTTTCGGATCCTGAAGGCGCCGAAAGTCGTCGACAGACAAAGAAGCAGTAAAAATATCCTGGAGGCTGAACCCTTTTTCCTGTAATTGAAAAAGAGAGTGGGGTTGCCGCCAAGCTTTTTGAAAGAGAGCTTTATTCCTTTTTCAGGGAAAACGATGTCAACAGAACGCATGCCTTTGAGGAGAACGCTTTTTTTCTCAGGAAGCAGCAGAGGTTCCTGCTGGATCTGCGGCTCCGGAGGAGCGGAAAGCTTTTCTTCCCTTTTCCTTTCCGTGAAAAGAACATCTCCCAGGCCCTCTGAAGCGTCCTTCTTTCCGGGTTCCAGAGCGCTTTCCACGGGAATTTCCTTGGATTCAGCCCATTTGTATTTTTCTTTTTGAACGACCTCCTGCCTCTTTTTCTCTGCCATTTTTTCTTGCTGCGCCTTCAGTTTCAGGTCTTCATTCTGGATATAATTTTTTACCGATTCCTCAATGTCCTCCTGTCCGTCAAAGCCCCCGGTTTTGAACTGCCAGCCCTTTATTTTTCTTCGGCCGAAAATGGCGGATTTGTCTTCAGGAGCTTTTTTCTGTTCGAGCGATTTTGAAAGAGGTTTCTGCGATTCAACGATCTGAGAGGCCTCATCAAGCATGGAGAGGTTCTGTTCCTTTGCGTTCTGAATTAAGGACTGGTCATATCGCTTATCCCCTGCACGGTAATCGAGATCATACTGCATCTGCTGGGTCAGAGCCTGCTGGCGCGAATAGTCTTTCATGACAAGCTCCGTGTTGAGCAGGGCCTTTTCCCTGAGCTCGCCTGAAACCGTTTGAGCGAGGTTGGTCCAGTATTTATATTCCTTGGCCAGATCAAGCGTTTTTTCGGCTTCGATCGTTGTTGGATCGATTTTTTCCATGTTGCTTTTAAAGTGAAAATAACCATAATTTTCAGGAGCAAACAGCGTCCACGTGGTTTTTTCAACAGGTATTTCTCCGGTTTCTATCATGCCCAGGTCGATCCGGCCGAAAAGGCCCATTTCCCTGATGGGCGTGATATAAATAAGCGCGATGTCAAAGCTTCTATCCCCTGTCCCGCTTTTAATAAGAGGAATGAAAAAGGATTTTCGCTTATTGTTTCCCGCCGGCTCGTCAAAAACCGGCCTGACCGGATCGCCTGCAACTTTAAGGCTCCAGATTTCAGCCTCTTGAGGCAGATCAGCCGGAAGGAACTGGAGAGTCCTGTTATTGGTCTTTATGTTGATTGCATGGAGAGCAAAGCCGTTAGGAATAATAAGAGTTTTAATATCTTCCCTGAGAATTTTTGCTTTGACCAGCTTTTCCCTTTCCAGTCTTTTCAACTCAAGGCCGTACTTCCAGTCTGAAGAATCAGTGGCCACATAGGACCACAGGATGCTGCCCAGGCTGACCCCTGACGGAAGCGCCGGGATGGCGTCCGGCTCTGTTTCCTGGAGGTTCTGAATCACCTTCGGCTCGACGTGGTAAACCGTGGCGGCTTCAACAGAGAGAAAATCTGTCCTGTGTTTTGCCTGAGGAAACGTGATGCGGGGCATCTCGAATGTCTTGTTGCTTTCAAAGTATGCGTTAAAGGACATCAGCAAAATGTAAGAACTATCCAGACGGGAAAGAGTCCTCACATCGATGAGCACCTTCTCTCCGTCATTCATGTCCTTTTTGAGTATGGTTTTAATGCCGTCGCCTGTAATCGTGATGGAATCTTTGAGCTCCTGTGGCACGATTATGCTGAACTGATCCATCGGGGCATCTTTAATGTGAAAAAGGCTGAGAATATCCACATGGACAAGATTGTCCTTTACGTTTGCATGATAGACATTAACGGTATCCAGAACAGGCTCCTTACGGGAAATGATATATTTTGCCTGAAACGGCTCTTCACTGAATGTATAAGCGTACCTTGCTGCTGTTTTTGATATGGCTGGAAAATGTGACCGGAATACCCCTGAATCAATGCTGGAAGACTTCAGGCCGTAAGACAGGGATTCCTGGACATCAAAACCTCTTGGAAAAACGATGAAAAGAGAGCCGGAGATCCTGTCCATGTTCAGAAGCTCGATGCTCTTCATGGATAAAGAATCAAAATATGGCAGTTCCTTTTCAAGCAAGAGATGAAAAGCATACCGGCCTTTGATCGCATGGTTCAGCGGAAGAATAAGAACATTATCCCTTATGACATGATCCGAGACATCTTCTGCTTCAACGGAGTGAACACTCACTCCCTCGGGGAGTTTGATGCGGACGGATGAGAGTAAACCTTTTTTTACGTTAAGGCTTACGGCATGGCTGGAGCTCATAAGGTTTTCAGAAATTGTATAAGTTGAAAGGATGTCGGCAAAGACCCGTGTTTCTTCAGGAATCTTGACGATATGAGCAGAAAAGTCCTGTGACAGGAAAGAGTAGCTTTTTTTCAGGGAGAATCCGGAGATGCTTTGAGCCTCTTTTATGGCCCTTGGCCTGAGATTTTTCAAGTCTTCGACTTCCAGCCTTTCGTCTTCCATCCCGTAGAGGTCGAGGGTGCCGTGAATTCGCTTTGCATCAAGCGGCTCGAGGAAAAGAGAGGGAAGTGCGGCGTCCGGGTCTGCATGAAACTTGCCCTTGATCAGGATGTCAGCAGAGTCCGTCAGCTCGTTCTTGAACGTCACGTCAAGGATTTCCCTGCCGTCTCTCTTTGTTATCTGCCAGCTTTTGACCTTGTCAGAAAAGACGTCTGTTATGAACAGGTGTTCAGGCTTGAGAAAGCTTAAGGCGGCAAGGGATGACTTCTCGATCCTTATTTTTATTTCCTGCGCAAGAAGCGTTTCTTCGTAACCCATGAACATATCAACAGCGCAGTCAGCGTAGATCAGGGGTTTTTCCGTTTTTTTCATATATTTTCTGGGAAACCACGAGACGTTGACAGCGGATTTTCCTGAAAGGGAGGCTTTGACAACAAGGCCATTATTTGACTCCTCGATATAATAGCCTGAATCAGGTTCAGAAAATTCAAGAACCATGTCCTTTTGCGGGAGATACAGGGTCATTTCGGAACAGAAAGATTCCGGGAGTCCGAGGAAAAGAGTCTTTCTTCCGAGCTGAGAGGCGATCTCTGTATAAAAAGTCAGATCAATAGAGTGATAGCCTTGTCCGGTTACGGGGATTTCATAGATGTCTCTTTCATGACCGGGCTCGGCCCTCACAGGTATTGAGCGGCCGTCAAGCAGAATCTCTTCTATAAAAACGTTCTGAAAAGGGAGGCCCACAAGTGACCACTCTTGATGATTGATGAAAAGATGCAATGAGGCCTGGAATCTCACCCTGTCTTCTTCCATATCTCCTCTGATCTGAAGACCTGTGATCTGAAATTCCCTGTCGTACGTAAAACCGTTTTCCGGCCTGTAAGGCGGATCAGCCAAAAACTTCAGCTGAAAATAGTCTTGTGTTGGAACATAGATTTTTTCGTTTCCTCTAATTTCAGTCGGCACGCCGTTTTTATAAGG
>JAFGJP010000082.1 GCA_016929035.1 Candidatus Auribacterota bacterium
CTTAACCAGCTTTATAAACATACTCAGCTGCAGACGACCTTCAATGCCATTCTTCTTGTTATTTCAGATGGTAAGCCGAAAGTGATGAACATCAGGGAACTTCTTCAGTCGTTCATCGACCACAGAAAAGAGGTCATCAGGAGAGCGACCCAGTTCGATCTCGACAAGGCTCAGAAAAGAGCCCATATTCTGGAAGGATTCAAGGTTGCGCTGGCACACATCGATGAGATTATCAAGATCATCAAGAAGGCTCCAGACAGGGAAAGCGCAGAGAAGAGGCTGATCGCCAAATATGATCTCAGCAAAGAGCAGGCAGAGGCTATTCTCAACATGCGTCTCTTTCAGCTGACTAACCTCGAGGCTGAAAAGATTGAAAAAGAGTACCTTGAGCTTATAAAAGAAATCGAAAGGCTGCAATCGATTCTGGCCAGCGAAAAGAAGGTTCTGAACATTATCAAAAATGATATGGATGAAATTGTAAAAAGGTACAGCGATGTTCGGCGAACAGAGATTGTCGCTGACGAGCAGGACATTGATATTGAAGACCTCATCGCCGACCAGGGCTGCGTTATTACCGTCAGCCACAGGGGTTATATCAAGAGGACGGCTGTCAGCCTTTACAAGAAGCAGAAAAGAGGCGGCAAGGGCGTTTCCGGCGTGGATATGATAACCGATGATTTTGTCGAACATCTGTTCACTGCTTCAACGCATGATTATATTCTGATCTTTACGCAGAAGGGGCAGCTTCACTGGCTGAAGGTCTACATGATCCCGGAGGGAGGGCGCGTGTGGCGGGGTAAAGCTATCGTGAACATCCTTTCTATTCCCGGCGATGACCCGATTGCTGACATGATACGCGTTCGCTCATTTGACGATAAGTTTTCTGTTGTTATGTGTTCCAGGAAGGGCATTGTGAAAAAGACCAACCTTTCCGAGTTTTCCAACCCCAGGAAAACAGGCATTCGCGCCATCAATATCCATGATGATGATGCGCTGATCTCCGCGAAGCTTTGTCAGAAGGGGGATAATATTCTCCTTCTCTCCAGAAACGGTTTGAGTATTCAGTTTCAGGAGGATAAGGTAAGAGAAATGGGCCGGACGGCCGCCGGGGTCATCGGTATACGCCTGGGAAAAAAAGATGAAGTTGTCGGCTGCGAGGTCGTTTCTCATGATCTGGAAGGAACGCTTCTTGTCGTTTGCGAAAAAGGTTATGGAAAGCGCACGCGCATCAAGGAGTATCGCCTTCAGGGGAGAGGCGGCAAAGGAATCATCGCCATTAAAGCGTCAGAGAGAAACGGGAGGGTTGTGAGTGCTCTCAAAGTCGATGACAGCGATGAGATCATGGTCATGACGACCGAGGGAAAAATGGTCAGACAGGCGGTGAAGGGCATTTCTGTCATCGGCAGGAATACGCAGGGAGTGCGGATCATTGAACTCGGCAAGACAGATAAGGTTGTCGGCGTCAGCCGCGTTGAGGAAAATAAGGAAGACAGCGTAGAGCAGGAGGCCGGAGAGGAAGAAGGAACTGAAGGTGCAGAGGATTCACAGGAAATCAAAGAGAGCCCGGAAGAGGAATCATAATGCTGGATATTCATTTTATCAGAGAGAATCCGGAAGTCGTCAAGAAGGCCTGCAAAAGCAAGAACATGCCTGCGGACATTGATACATTGCTTCGCCTTGATGGGGAAAAGCGTGAAATGCTTGCTCAGGTGGAGGAAAAGAAGCATGAGCGGAACGCTGCTTCAAAGAGAATAGGCGAGATGAAAAGAGCCGGCAGGGATCCGGGTCTTCTCATGGATGACATGAAGAAACTCTCTGATGAGATAAAAAAAGCCGATCTTTCCATCGCTGAGAAAGAAAGCGTTATCCAGGAGATCCTTATCGGTGTTCCGAACATTCCTCATAAAAGTGTGCCTGTCGGCGCGGACGCGTCAAAGAACGCTTTTGTTCATGAGTGGGGCGAAAAAAAGAGATTTTCCTTTAAGCCAAAAGTGCACGATAAGCTGGGAGAAGAACTGGATATCCTCGACCTTAAGCGCGCGGCGAAGATCACGGGAAGCGGATTTGTTCTGTTTAAAGGAGCCGGCGCTCTTTTGGAAAGAGCTTTGATTGATTTCATGATCGATATCCACGTTCAGGAGCACGGCTTCATAGAGATTTCTCCGCCTTTTATTGTGAACAGGATGTCGATGTTCGGGACAGGACAGCTTCCCAAGCTGGAAGAAGACATGTACGATCTTGAAGAAGCGAAATATTTTCTCATTCCAACAGCCGAAGTTCCTGTGACGAATATTTTTCGCGATGAGATCCTCCAGGAAGACGATCTGCCTGTCAGGTACGTGGCCTACACGCCGTGCTTTCGTAAAGAGGCCGGGTCGTATGGAAAGGATACGACGGGCATGACGCGCGTTCACCAGTTCGACAAAGTGGAGCTGGTAAAATTTGTGAAGCCGGAAGAATCCTATCAGGAGCATGAAGACTTGCTGAAGTGCAGTGAAAAGATCCTTCAGAAGCTTGACATTCCTTACCGTGTTCTTCTACTGGCTTCAGGAGACATGAGCTTTGCGGCCGCCAAGTGTTATGACATCGAAGCCTGGTCGCCGGGGCTTGGCCGGTATCTGGAAGTTTCTTCATGCAGTAATTTTGAAGATTTTCAGGCGCGGCGCATGAATATCCGTTTTCGCAGGAAAAAGACAGGGAAAAACGAGTTTGTTCACACTTTGAACAGCTCCGGCATCGCTCTGGCAAGAACGTTTATCGCCCTTATTGAAACCTACCAGAACGAAGATGGAAGCGTAACAATACCCGGGGCCCTCAGACCGTATATGAAAGGCGTGGAGAAGATTACTGCGGACAAGTGAATCAGCTTTTTTTAAAAACAAATTGATTGTTTCCCATACGCCTGGTC
>JAFGJP010000007.1 GCA_016929035.1 Candidatus Auribacterota bacterium
ACTTTGCCGAAATCATCCCAGCCGCTGGAGCCATGTTTATAGTGTTTATGCCCGTGATGATGGCCATGATGGTATCTGTTATGATGTTTATGTCCTGCAAGTGCCGTATTGACAGGAAGCAGCAGAAAGCTGAATATAAGTAAAAAAGTTATTGTCTTGAAAATCGATTTTTTCATGGCTAAACCTCCCTGATAATATTTTAATATCAGAATTGCATGTTCACTAATTCTTTTTACGAACGAAAGCTGAAAAATATTCAAAAAAAAGAGGGTTCTCGGAGAATATTTTGGTGTTTTTCAAGTCTAAGTTCACAACTGTAAGGTTTTTAAGGTAAAATACCTATACCTTATTAAAAGGCGGGTGAGTGAGAAACTTGAATAAAAGCACCCCCTGAAACGTCAAAGATTATGGAAACGGAAAAGCAAAAAGATCAAGCGGTCATAGGCCGCGTTCTCAGCGGAGAAAGAGATGCTTATGAAGACATCATCAAAAGATATCAGGCAAAAATCTGTTCGGTCTGCTATTCTGTTGTCCATAACTATGCTGATGCGCAGGATCTTTCTCAGGATGTGTTTTTACGGGCTTATGAGAATCTCTCGAAGTTCAGCGGAAAATCAAGCTTTTATACCTGGCTTTACCGGATCGCCAAGAATGTCTCCATAGATTTCCGGAGAAAGCACGGGAAAGTCACAAAAGTTGAGCTGATCGAGGGCCTGAATACAGGGGAAAGCGACAAAGGGCCTTCCGGGCCGAGAGAAGATCTGAACGAAAAAGAGCTTGGCAAAGTGATAAGAGAAGCCATCGACGAGCTTCCGGAGGAGCAGAAAGAAGTGATTATCTTGAGAGAAATCAACGGGTTGTCGTATAATGAAATCACAGAAACTCTTGGGTGTTCAGAAGGCACCGTGATGTCGAGGCTGCATTATGCCCGGAAAAAGCTTGCGCAGAAGCTGAAAATCTACAGGGAAAGTTGAAAATGGAGAAGGGAAAAAAACATTGCTCCCATGAGGAGCTCGAAAAGTATTATGACGGCGCTCTGAAAGGCGGCCCTGCCGAAGATATCGCTCGGCACATCAAAGAGTGCACGGAATGCTCTGAGTACCTTGCCTTTCTTAAGAAAATGTCTTCTCTTTTAAAAGAAAATTTTAAAGTCTCTCCTCAGGAAGGCTTTTCAAAAAAAGTGATGAAGAAAATAAGAGAAAGGGAAGCAAGACCTCAGGAAAAGAAAATTACAAAAGGTCTTTTTGGAGATGTTTTTATTTTTTTTAAATCAAAAGGAGTGACAGCAGTTCTCGCTGCCAGCCTTGCCTTTATCCTTGTTCTGGCTGTTTTCAAGTTCAGTTTCCGAGTGCCGGATGCGCAGGCGGGGTGCGTCGTGGATTACGTCTACGCTCCTGAAGGGAATGCTTTAGTCTATGATGCAAAAGACAATATCAAAGTCGTCTGGGTCTTTGAAGAGGGAGTCGATCAATGAAACGATTATCCAAAAAATTATTCGTGATTTTCCTTTTGAGCTTTTTCTGCCTGTGGCCGCTATCATCGTCTTTCAGCCAGGAGGTTGACGTGGGCGTTGACATCATCCTTGCTTCGCAGAAATCGTCCTACATCGATACCCGCTTAACCGGCATTGAAGGCCAGCTGAAAAGCATTTTCCGTTTTTCTTCCTATGAGCTTTATACCACAAGAAGGCTTGTCATCCCCATGGGCCGGGAAGAGCAGATCGCTCTCCCGGAAAGCAAGATCTTCCTTCTTTCGCCTCTTTATTTTCACGGGCGCATGGTCGTGATGCAGGCCAAGATCCTCAGCGGAAGACGGCTTGTCGTGGACACACAGTTCCGCGTTTCCCAGGGCGGGTCTTTTTTCGTGGGCGGTCCGCAGACGCAAAAGGGAGTCATTATCTTAAAAGTGACGGCGTATTAAAAAATCAAAAATCAAATCTCAAAAATCAAAAATAAAGGTCCTTCGACAAGCTCAGGATAAATAGTCCTTCGCATAATGATTAAAGAATTAACCACAGAGGAACCCCGTGAATCGCTTTCAGCGAAAACGGGGTAAAGTACGGATTTTCACGGAGGTTGCTTCGCTTCGCTCGCAATGACATCATTTCTCGAAATACGTAAAACGAAAAAAGTCGTCATTGCGGGCCCCGTAAGCAAACTTACGGGGCGAGGAACAAAGTGACGAAGCAAACCAGGTAAAAATAAAAAAGTAAGATTTTTTAGAGGTGCCCTTAAATCTTACCTTTTGCTTCCTTTTTTTACGCCCTACGTCCCCCATCCCTCGTCTTACGTTTTTTCTTCGTGTATCTTCGTGTTCTTCGTGGCTGAAAAAATTCGCACGGAGTGCGAACCATTTGTGCTGTGCCCCGTTTCCGCCAAAGGCGGATCACGGTGTCCCTTCGTGTTTATTCGTGGTTAAAATTATATTCATCTGTGCACAGCACACCTTCTTCATTATCGTGAATCTTGTATCGTGTATCAGGTTTTTTTCATCTGCGCGTTCCTGTC
>JAFGJP010000083.1 GCA_016929035.1 Candidatus Auribacterota bacterium
ACAACATTTATTAAATTATAGAGATATGACCCTGATTAGTCAATAGTCAGTTGTCAGTAGTCGGTAGATAGAAGCAGAAAATGAAAAATATCAAAATAAATAATCAAAGAATCTACGGACGAGTTATTGTCGGTAGTCGAGAGTCAGTGGTCAATAGTAAGAAACAAAAAGAAGATTTCAGAAATCTAATGATAATGAAATTATCTATGGTCTACGGACTAAAGACTATAGACTGTTGGCTATTTTCAGAAAATAAAACTGCGTATAGGCAATTAGGGAGAGAATCCCGCCTAAAAGGCTGGCTGTTCTAGCCAAATTATCCTTAAACCATCCTTTTATAATCCCCGTGATAAACTTTGTAAGAAAATAAAACAATGAAGACAATAAAACAGCAAAAAGAAAAAAAACCAGCGATTCGCCCATGCCGAGAACCGGCACATCCAAGTTCGGCAACGCTTTTTCACTCAAGTTCATGCAGGCATGAAAAATAATAAGGCCTGCAAAGTAGAACTGCAGTCCTGCCAGATCCATCATGACGCTTCCAATAAAAGGGATCAAGGAGAGAGCAATAATAAATACTCCTGCAATCATAATACGTTCTCCTATAGCAATAAAAATATTTATCGCGTCCTGAAAATGCGTTAGGCCGACCTGAGCAAAAAAAAGAGGAAAATATATAACAATAAAGAGAGAGGAGAAAACAGCCTGAAGAAAAGACGTATACCCAGCCTTTAGCACGCGGCTTTCTTTTTCACGTGGCCAGTGTAAAAAAAGAGACGCCCAAAAAAAAATAATGACAATAACAGCAAATCCCATGATGACGTAAAAATTGAGAGAGATCTGCAAGGCCCTTGTTAACGATTTGAGAAAAATGTCCAGCATTTTTGGGTCATGGGTGATAGGTGTTAGGTGATGGAAAAAGCTTTTTAAATTAATGACCTATGACCCATCACCAATCACCTGCTTTTATTATTCTCTTATATCTTTTTCAATATCATTCAGATTAATGTTCTTGATGTCCGTAAAGCCGGTTACCGTGCTTTTGGGGGCGGAGATAAAATCAGTCGTTTTCCCCTTGATCAGCTTTGGATCGACATCTTTCTCATCCAGAAGTTCAAACTTCATCTCAAAACTGGAGATGCGTATAACATCACCGCTTTTTATGGCTGTTTTCTCCTGAACGATCTTTCCGTTTAAAAAAGTGCCGTTGTTGCTTTTTAAATCTTTTATCGTACTTTCCCCGCCTGAAATAGAAATCCTTGAATGATCGCGCGACACACTGGGGAACGGCAGCTGGAGGTCATTGGAAGGGTTCCGTCCGATGTTGAGCACATTCCTGAAATAAACCGCTTTCCCCTGATACATGCCTGAAAGAAATGTGATTTTACCAATCAATTTTTCACCTCCGGCGAAAAACACTAAAAAATCAGCCACAAATTCACATGAATAAACACAAATAAAAAAAAGTTTTTAGCCACTAAGAACACTAAGGGGCACTAAGTATTTCGCACAAAGTGCGAAATTAAAGAAACTTCGTGTTTCTTCGTGGCCCTTCGTGGCTAACTTTCTTTTTGCTTTTATCTTTTCACCCACTACCCATTACGCATTACTTCTTACTTTTTTTACGCTTTCGGGAGCGTTGTCATCAGAAAGACCATGACAAAAAGAGCTACAGTCTCAATGATACCAAGAACAATCATATACTGGCCAAAGCCTTTTCCTGTTTCTGCCAATGCATCTGATGCACTCGCAGCGGCTTTTCCCTGCATCCAGGCAGAAAAACCCATAGCCAGCCCTCCCAAAAGGCCGTAAATCAGCTGCCACTTATAAGCCTCAGGCGGAATATTGGCTTTCTGAATAGTATTCTTCAGGATGTAACCATAAATGGTCTGTGTCAGAGGAGCCCCAACAAATGCTGTTAAAATAAACGGAGCGGCTTTACTCTGAGCATAGCATTTCTTCCATGCACCAACGGCTGCCATTCCTGCTGCTCCGGCTCCTAAAGCAGAGCCAACAGCTGCAAGACTGACCGATGCCCCCATATCGCCAAAACCTTCTATCATATTATTTCCTCCTTCAGAACAGTTAAAAGTTTAAAATGAAAAATTCAAAGTTTTAAAATAGTCAAAAAATACTATTATCATTACTCCCGCGATTTTAAAGTTATTATACTAGAGCCTAGTATCTTTGAAATTTCAACCGTTTCATTAAGAAGCGTGTTTGTCTTGTCTTTATCATTTTTCTTAACTTTCAACTTTTAACTTTTCACTTTTAACTTTAAATGGATCGAACTTTATGCCTGACCATGTCATTCCCATGTGTGAAGAAAACTCCAACATGTTGAGCCTCACCCCATGAACAACAACCGCCATCAGGCCGAGTACAATATTCAACCCATGACCGATAAAAAGAATCAAACTGGAACCAACAATACCTACTAAAGTGTTCCAACCAAGATTCGCTGCCATATCGTTAAAACTCATAGCCACAGCGAGTGAAGCATAACCCACAGCAAAAAGCCGGATATAAGAAACAATATCTCCAAAGGAACTGATGACCGTAAGCGGCAGATCGGCCAGCCCCAGTAAAAACGAAACAATAAAGTTCTTCTTTGGATTTGAAAACGCCGCTACCAGAAAAATGCCTGTTATAAAAAGGTAAAGACAGAAACCCGGAATCTTTTTCCCCAGTATGAGATTACCGGCAAGAAAATACAACGTCCACATTATCAATATCCATCCGGCCTGAGCAAGAGCTTTGACAGAGTTCAGCATTCTTAAAATATTTATGGCATGAGCAATGCTGATATGGATGATGCCAATGGTAAAACACAGCTGCATAATGAACGTCGGGTCATCTGAATAGCTGTAGAGCTTTGGTACAATTAAATTCTTAATAACAGGAATGCTGGCAAGTGTCTCAGACCCAAACCATGTTCCTGTTATGGCTCCCCAGATCATAGTTGCCCCGCTGAAAACATAGAAAAGAGTAAATGGAGCGGACGGAGCTTTCTGAAATTTCCTTCTCATCAAAAAAGTAATGACAAGAAATAATAATCCATAGCCACCGTCACCTATGAGCATGGCAAAAAAAAGGCTGAGAGACGAAAGAAACCAGAGGCTGATATCATATTCCCTATATCCGGGAACTGTGTTCATAAAATCAAAAACAGGCTCAATGATACTTATCCATTTAGGATTACGTATATAAGTCGGAACATCATCATTTTCTTCCGGGTCTTCTATAAGAACAGCCCATCCCATTTCTTCTGTCTGCTTTTTTATTTTTTCAACGGCACCCGCCGGACAAAATCCCTGAAGGTAAGAAAGTATTTCCTCCTTTCCCATGCCGGAGCGGACTTCGTTGAACTCCAGCTGCTCCTGTAAATAGATGAAATATTCTTTCATGCACTTTGCATAGGCAGCACGAGCATCTAAATCTTTATCTATTCTTTCAATTTTCTTCTTCATATCTTCTGACTCTTTTAGAAGCTCGTTCAGACCCTTGGAAGGAAGCTCGATCTCCTCAAAAGGAAGGGATATCTCTTCTTTGCCGACAGCGAGGATAACGACTGTGTTCCCTTTTTCATACACAGCGTCATAAGGAACATTTCCTGGAATGGAGAGTAAGTCTTTCTTTGAACACCTGTAAATCTTGGCTTTTAATCCCTTTTCGCTAAATCC
>JAFGJP010000008.1 GCA_016929035.1 Candidatus Auribacterota bacterium
CTGGATGTTCTCCCGGGAGAAGAAGCAGGCATCAAGAACACGACCTTTATTGTCAAGGGCCCTTACGCTTTCGGCCATCTCAAGTCTGAGCGCGGCGTTCACCGACTGGTGCGGATCTCTCCTTTTGATGCCAATAAAAGGCGGCATACGTCTTTCGTGTCTGTTGACGTTATTCCCGAGCTTTCAGAGGATATTGAAATTGATATCAATGAAAGCGAGCTTCGTATCGATACGTACCGCAGCAGCGGCGCCGGCGGACAGCACGTCAATGTCACGGATTCAGCTGTCCGCATCACGCATATCCCCACAGGGCTTGTCGTTTCCTGCCAGAATGACAGGTCTCAGCATAAAAACAAGGCTTCGGCCATCAAAGTTCTGAAAGCCAAGCTGTATGAAAGAGAAAAAGAAAAGAAGAGAAAAGAGCTGCATGACAAATATGGCCAGAAGGAAGAGATCGCATGGGGAAGCCAGATAAGGTCGTATGTTTTTCAGCCCTACACGATGGTCAAAGACCACAGGACGGACCACAGGACGTCAAACGTCAGCGCGGTCATGGATGGAGAGATCGATGAGTTTATTGAATCCTTCCTGAAGTGGAATGCTGAAAAAAGAAGACAGTAGGCCTTCTTCACCGCAGTTCATTTCAAAAGCGCGTCAGAAAGAGTAAGGGCCTTTCCCGCCCTTTCGATGCTGTAGGAAGGGGCTTTGTTCTGAACATACCAGCTGACAAGGGGAATCCTTTCAATAATGGCCTGAATTTTTTTTCTCTCGACTGTCATCCCGGTCTCCTTAAGGTTTTTTTTGTTCTTCTTCCTGCTGTTTTTGCATGATCCTCATTTTTTCTATCATTTCTTTTCTTTTGACCTCTGTGACCTTTCTGAATATTTTCCCCAAGATTATTTTGCTTAGAACAGAGACGACAAGAAAAGCCAAGGTCGCTTTGATGACGATGTCCGATGCGGTCTCCATGGAAATCTCTGTAAAGCGGATGACAGCGATGACAAAGAAGGCGGCTATTCCGGCAAAAAGAGACAGGCTGTCTACGATCTTATTCATGATAAAAATCCCTTTATATTGTTGAAAAAGTCCTGAAGGGTTCCTGTATTTTTGTAAGTGCGGTTTTCAAGAATTTTTTTTGCGATCATCCGGATGCTGACAGATGCCCTGCACCTCGGATGCAGAGCGATAAAAGGTTTTTGTGCGCGCACGCTCAAGCTGACAGCTTCATCATAGGGTATTCCGCCGAGAAAATCCAGCTTCCGGCTGAGAAAGCGCTGGGATACGGCGTGGATCCGGCTGAATATTTTTTCTGCTTCTTCATCTGTTTTGCACATGTTGACGATGATCCGTATGGCGGCCTGCGTTTTTTTGTGATGAATGGATTTTATAATGGCGTAGGCATCCGTTATGGCTGTCGGCTCTCCTGTCGTGACAACGATGATCTCGTTGGAAGACGTGAGAAATCCGAGCACTTCCTGAGTGATGCCGGCGGCCGTATCGATGAGAAAGAAATCCACGTTTTTTTCTACCTCTTTCAGGTCATGGATGAATTGATCCATTTTTTCCTGCTCCAGGTTAGCCAGCTTCTCAATGCCTGATGAAGCCGGAATGATTTTTAATCCGTTTTGGACCTCCATGATGACTTCGCTGATCTTTTTTTCTCCTTCGATAACGTGGTTGATGTTGTAAAGCGGCTTTTTCCCCAGAAGAACATCCACGTTGGCCAGCCCGAGGTCGGCATCGAGGATGGTCACGTTTTTACCCATGTCCTGCAGGGCCAGCCCGAGGTTTATGGCAATATTGCTTTTTCCGACGCCGCCTTTTCCGGACGTGATGGAAACAGCTCTCGACAGCTGTCTCGGCTGTCGCTTTCGCTGGCTTGCCAGCTGGCGCAGGCTGTATGTCTGGCTATGGGAGTTTTCCATAAAGAATTTTCTCCGCAAGGTGTTCGCCGCAGGCCGGACGAATATGCTCAGGAATGCTTTGCCCGTCCGTGATATGACACAGAGGGATGTCTGTCACACGGTGAAGAGAAAGAAGCTGTCCTGGTTTTTCGACCTCATCACATTTTGTAACGATAAGTCCATCGATGTGGATGATTGAACAAAAATTTTTAAGGATTTTCTGACTTTCCGCCGGGTGAGTGGATGCGCAGAGCAGAAGGATTTTCTTTGCGTCTGTGACTTCTCTTATCACGGCACCCAGCTCTCTTATTTTCATTTTATTGTATTGGCTGATCCCCGAGGAATCAATGAAAACAGTATAATTTTTTCTTAAGCTCCCAACGGTTTGAGCCAGATTTTCTCTGAGGGAAACACCATGGAACGGGGCATCGAGAATCCGCGCGTATTCCTGAAGGTGCTCGTGCGCTCCGATGCGGAACGAGTCAAAGGATACAAGGGCAACAGGCCGGTTGTGCGTCAAGCTGGCAATTGAGGCCAGCTTGGCCAGAGTTGTCGTCTTGCCTACTCCTGTCGTTCCCAGGAGGATGAAAACATCATTTTCCCGGGAATCAAGAGCCAGGGGCTTTGTTTTGATCATTTCGCCGATGGTCTGGATAAGGACGTTTTTTCCTATTTCCACTTCCGGCTGAGAGGGGAGATGCGTTTTTAGCTTTTCCAGGAGGATATAAGCAACGTCGTCTTCCACATGGCTGGACAAAAGGAGATCGCGGATTTTGAGAAGCCTGGGATCAAAGGCGCCCGCGTTTTTCAGACAGAAGCTTTTCAGGATATCCTTGATTTCCAGAATTTCACTGTGGATATTCAGCTGGTCACTGCTGCTTTGCATGCTTGTCCGTTCCCCGGCCTCAGGGAGTGTGGTGGCAGACGGATTAACCGTTTTCTCCCTCAGGGCCTGCAGGAACTTCTGGCAGGTCTCCTCGTCAATTGATTTTTGAGGTATGACGGTTTCTTCAAATACAGGAGATGTTAAAGCAGCAGTGACCACAATTTTTGGAAGCCCCAAAAGTGTCTGGTCTGGCAGCTTTTTTGTGCTGAGGATAACCGCTTTATCCCCGAGGTCGCTTTTGACCTTGGCAAAAATGCTTTCCAGTGAAACGCCTGTGTACTTTTTTATTTTCATTTCGATGTTTTATTCTCTCCCTTGAGGTCGATGACGCCCACATTTTCGACTGTCATTTCAGGAATAATCTCGTTAAAGGAGACAACATCGATGTCCGGGAATTTCTTTTCAATAAGCCGTTTAAAATACATCCTTATGAGCGGAGAGCAGAGGATAACCGGGGAGATCCCTTTGGCCACCTGAGCGTTGTATATCTCAGCGATCCTTTGATAGATGGCCTGTGCGATGCCCGGCTCGACAACGAGGCTGGCTCCGTGCTCGCTTTTCTGTATTGACTGAAGGATGTACTGCTCAAGGGTCGGCGCCACGGTGACAGCATAGATGGTCTTTCCTGATTGTGCGAATTTTTTGCTGATCGTGACCCGCAGGCTGCTACGGACATACTCGGTCAATATGTCAGGGTCCTTAATGGACGTTGAATAATCTCCCAGGGTTTCCAGAATGGTGACCAGGTTGCGTATGGAAATATTTTCTTTTAAAAGATTTTGAAGGACTCTCTGGACTTCTCCAATTGACATCTTTGAAGGCACAAGTTCTTCGACTATGGTCGGATATTTTTCCTTGAACCTATCGAGTATTTCCTTGACATCTTGTCTATTCAGAAGCTCATGAGCGTGTTTCCTTATCAGTTCGGAGAGATGGGTGGCCAGCACGGTCGAAGCGTCGACAACCGTGTAACCAAGCTGTTCGGCCTTTTCCTTTTCTCCTTCTGTGATCCAGAAGGCCGGAAGTCCGAAAGCCGGCTCGATCGTTTTTGTCCCGGGAAGATCTTCTCTGGCGCTTCCTGAGTTCATGGCCATGAAATGATCGACAAAGACAGCCCCTTCGGCAACAACCTCGCCCTTGATCTTGATAGCGTATTTTTCCGGTGCAAGCTGCATGTTGTCGCGGATGCGGATAGGCGGTACGACAAGACCTAAATCAAGAGCAAAGCGTTTCCGCATGCTGGATATGCGTTCCAGTAGATCACCGCCCTGTTCCGGGTCGACGATAGGGATGACCGCATAGCCGATTTCAAGCTCCATAGGGTCTATCTGCAGAAGATCGGCGACCGGCTCAGGACCGAGTCGTGCTTTTTGTTCCTCTTCCTGTTTTTTCTGGACTTCTTTTTTCTCTTCTTTTTCCATGATACTGTTTATTGTCAGAGTGAATCCTCCGGCAAGAGCTGAGACCATAAGAAAGGGTATGGTCGGAAGTCCCGGGACAAAGGCTGAAAGGCCGATAACGACAGACGCAATGCCGAGAGCTTTGGGCTGAATAAGGACCTGGCTGACAAGGTCTGTTCCAAGGGAATCTTCCGAAGCACCTGCACGGGTGACGATGATGCCTGATGCTGTTGCGATGACCATGGAAGGAATCTGAGCCACAAGGCCGTCACCGATAGTCAGAAGGGTGTAGGTCTGAAGAGCCTGAGTGAATTCCATACCTCTTTGAAGAACGCCGATCCCAAATCCGCCGAGAACGTTGATGAAAGTGATGACAAGACCGGCTCCGACATCACCTCGCACAAATTTGGCCGCGCCGTCCATGGCTCCGTAGAAGTCAGCTTCACGGCGGATGTCTTCGCGACGCTCCCTGGCTTCATCTTCAGTGATGAGGCCGGAATTCAGATCAGCATCAATGCTCATCTGTTTTCCGGGCATGGCGTCCAAGGTAAACCTGGCAGCCACTTCCGCGATACGCGTTGCACCTTTTGTGATGACCATGAACTGAATCGCGACAAGGATAAGGAAGATGACCGCGCCGACGATATAGTTTCCTCCAACAACAAAACCTCCAAAAGCCTCAATAACGGATCCGGCGTAAGCTTCAAGAAGAATTTTTCTTGTTGTCGCCACGTTGAGAGACAAACGAAAAATGGTCGTGAAGAGCAAAAGAGCAGGGAAGACAGAAAACTCAAGCGGCTTTTGAATGAACATGGAGACAAGCAGGATGACCATGGCTATGGCTATGTTGAATGTCAGCAAGATATCGATCAGCCAGGTAGGGAGGGGAATCATGAGAGCGGTTATAGCTCCGATGATGGCTATGGCAACACCGTAATCTCCACGGGAGATGATGCCTTTTAAACCTTCCAGATTTCTCTTTTTCATACTCTAACCTTCTTGTTTTTCAGCTTGAAGACATAGGCCAGGACCTCGGCGACAGCCTTGTAAAAGGATGCCGGGATCTCCTGTCCGACGTCGACATCATGGTAAAGAGCCTGCGCCAGAGGCTTGTTTTCAACGATGGGAATATCGTGCTCCCTGGCGATTTCTTTTATCCGCTCTGCGACTTTCCGCATGCCCTTGGCTATCACCTGAGGGGCATGCATGCGGAGCTCGTCATACTTAACAGCAACAGCGAAAAGAGTCGGGTTGGTAATTACAACGTCAGCTTCAGGGACCTTGGCCATCATGAACCGGCGGAACATTTCAAATCTTTGCCTTTTCTGCCAGCTTTTTATCTTTGGATCCCCTTCTAAATCTTTTCTTTCCTGCTTGACCTCTTCTTTGGTCATCTTGATATCTTCTTCATGCTTCCACCACTTCCAGACATAGTCAGCAGCAGCAATGAAAATAAAGACGATACAGACTCTGAGGACAACTTTGAAGCCAAGTTTCATGACAAAGACCCACGTATAGAAAATAGGTTTATCTACAAAAGGAATAATATTATGGAGCTCTCCTTTGACCGTGTAAAAAGCAATGGGTGCTATGACGGCCAGCTTGGCGAGGTCCACAAGAAGCATCATTAGCTTTTCTGCTTTGAAGATATTCAGCTTTTTAATGTCAGGTTTGATTTTATTCCATTTGGGCCTGAGGGGCTTAAATGTCCACAGCCAGCCGATTTGAAGAAGAGAGGTTGTTATGCCAAAGAAAAGTACAAAAAAAAGCACAGGGGCAAGAATAAGAGAAGTATAAATTATATATTCGAAACAAAGCTTTGGTATATTCAACGGGGTGACCCTGAAAGTGGAAGCCAGGGCAAAAGATGTTTTATAAACATTCAGAAAATTGTTGAGAATGTAGCTTCCGAAAGCATAAAGGATAAGCGAAGTAAAAAGAATGACAGCCAGGGTATTGACTTCCATGCTCATGACAACATTGCCCTGTTCACGGACATTTTGTCTTTTTTTGCCTGTTGCCCGTTCTGTTTTATCTTCTTTAAATACATCTTCTGGCATAGTCTTTTTTTATCCTCCGCTCATGTAGAGCACAATGGCAGCAGAACATTTTTCCGTAAAGACCGTGATTTTTTTTAAGATAACGTAGAGAAAGGGGAACGTCAGCATAATGCCCAAAAGGCCCGCAGCCACTCTGATGGGAAGAACAAAGATCATCACGTTGAGCTGGGGCACGGTTTTCCCGAGTATTCCCATGGTGAGAGAAATGATGAGAAGAATACCTAGTGTAGGAGCTCCATAAGCAACGCCGATATTAAAAACGTAAGAGTAAAGATCAAACGTTAAAGCCGTCGCTTTTGCCGGAAAGACATTTTTCCCAAGTGGGATCAGCTCAAAGCTTTTGGCCAGAACGTTAAGGACAATGTGGTGACCGTCCATGTAAAGAAAGAAAAGGACAACCGTGATGTAAACGTACTGGCTCAGAAGAGAAACGTTTTCATCCACGTCAGGATTGATAACGCGCCCCATACCAAAACCTGACATGCGGCCGGCAATTTCAGCACCAACGCGCGTGGCGACAAAAGGCATGTTGGTCAGAAATCCCAGGATGGCTCCGACAGTGATTTCCTTGATGCTGTAGATGAGAAAAACAGTAAATGTTATGTCTCTGCTGATGCTTTGCATGCTAATGGTCGGGAGAATGACAAGAGAGATAAAAACAGCTATCCATATCTTTATCTGGTTGAGAACATTGTCGCTTCCAAAGACAGGGGCCAGAAAAAAAGCGCCGCTTATCCGCATCAGGATAAGCATGAATCCGATCATTTTTATGAAATATCCATTCAGCTCAGCGTATGTCATACAAATTGAGACCCCAGAGTAAATATCTTTATCGAATAGGCGATAAGCGTCTGAATCATAAAAGGCAGAAAGAAAATGAGCGCCACGAGAATAGCAACGATCTTGGGGATAAACGTGAGCGTCTGGTCACGGATCTGCGTGACGGTCTGAAAAATGGTGATCGTGATGCCGACGATCATGGCAATGATCAGCATCGGTCCTCCTATGAGGAGAACCGTGTAGGCTGTTTCTTTTCCGATGGTGATGACAAGTTCAGGCGACATATTTTTTGCTCCTTTTATGAGAATCCCATCGTTATTGACTGAATAATCAGGTTCCACCCGTCCACCATGACAAAAAGAAGCACCTTAAAAGGCGTTGATATGGTAATTGGCGGCAGAACGATCATGCCCATGGAAAGAAGAACAGAGGCAACGACCATATCGATAACAAGAAACGGCAAAAAGAGAAGAAAGCCTATCTGAAACGCCGTTTTCAGCTCGCTGATGATGTATGCCGGGATGAGGATATGTGTCGGTATGTCATCTTTTGTCTCCGGTTTTTCCATCTTGGCTATATTGACAAAAAGAGCGATGTCTTTTTTGTTTGTGTATTTGAACATGAATGTGCGGATGGGCTGGAGGGCTTCTTTAAAAGCCTGTTTCTGCGTGATCGTGCCGTCGATATAGGGAGTGATGGCTTTGTCATTGATTTCCTTTCCAACAGGAGCCATGACATAAAACGTCAGGAAAAGGGAAAGGCCTATGACGATCTGGTTGCTTGGCTGTGTCCCCATGGCGAGAGCGCGCCTCAAAAAGGAGAGGATGACGGCAATACGGGTGAAGCAGGTCAGCATGGTGAGAAGAGCAGGGGCAAGCGTGAGGAGAGTCATCAGAATGACAACCTGGAAAATTGGCGCAATATCCTTTGGATTCGTGCTTTTTTCAATGCCGATATTGACCCTGAGGGGGAGGGGTGTGTCTTCATCCGCGAATCCGGCCGAAAAGAGAGAAATCATGACAAGAGAAAAAAGACAGACCTTTAAAAGCATTTTATGCATTCGCTACCTCTTCTGCGGGATGAAGAGACTCTTCTCTTTGAAGCGTCTCTTCAAAGACATCGCTTTCGATTTCTCTGGTTATGGCTTCAGACTTGAACTCGCTGATTTTTTCAACTGACCCGTTATGAAAAGACACAAGGATCATCCTGTCGATAGCCCAGACAAGCATCAGGTAATTTTTCGGGCCGAGCGGATATTTTTCTATAACACGAAGAAGCCCTTTCCCTTTATGAAAAGGAGTCGCTGATGAAAACAGTTTCTTAAAAACAAAGGCCAGGCCGAAAATAAAAACCAGGACAAAGACAAGAGATATGATCATGCGAAAAAAAGATTTTTTAATGTCAAAAGCTGGAAGAGGAGGTTCTTCGGGTTCATCGAGAGTAAAAGATTCTGCGGGTTCTTCAGCGGTTGTTTCAGCACCCGGTGTCGTTTCGGCATAAAGAAATGAGGTGGAAAATACAACCAGGGTGTTGAATAGTAAAATACATATTAATAAATGTATTGTTTTTTTCATCATAAGTAGACCTCCTGATAAGCGACGATTCAAGTAGTGCAACTGGAATGCCAAATGGCTGTGATTTTTCGGATTGTTTTTGAGGATTTTAAAATAATATTTGCGAACGCAAGATATTGAAATTTAAAAAGCTCTGGAAATAAAAATCATTTGACCAAAAATAAATAAATTGATTTAAAATCGAGAGAAAAAGCTTGAGACGGCGGCGAACGGTGATATTGTGGGACAAAACGAGAGAAAATCTGTGCTTTCACCATGTTCCCTTTCATGTCCGGTTTTGCTGTCAGGCAGGGATGGATCGAAAGGTTTGATGAAGGAAAGCTCGTTTTTTGAATGAAAAACATATTGCCAACAAGTCATTATCCCTGACAAATGAATTCAATTTTGTTCTATAATCCTGAATAGCTTTTTGACCGGTCATGTCGATCAGTCGATTTTTTATTGCGCAATTTTAATGCTTCGCGGAAAAGCTCTTGTAACTCAGGCAAACAAAAAATTTCGATTATTAACATTATTTATTGATAAAAAAAGTAAAAGATGTTATGTGTATAACTTCAAAAAAGAGGTGGTGAAAAAATATGAAAGAAGGTGAATGGAAGCGTTATACAGAAATACTGAAAAAGCGGACTCTGGCAGCACCTTCTATTCTTGCCGGTGATTTTGGGCGTTTGGCCGATTCGGCAAAGCGTGCTGAAGAGAAGGGGGCTGACTTTATTCACGTGGATGTCATGGACGGTCATTTTGTTCCCAACATCACATTTGGCCCTGATGTGGTAAAGGCCCTGAGGCAGGCGGTTGCAATACCACTGGATGTCCATCTTATGATCAGCCGTCCGGACATCTATGCCGCCCGGTTTATTGAGGCCGGCGCAGATATTGTGACCGTACATAAGGAATCTGAACATGATATTGAAAAGACACTGTCAGATATTCAGGACATGGGCGCAGAGCCGGGAGTCGTTCTTAACCCGGATACAGATATCAGCGCGGTTACGGATGTTCTGGATAAGTGCCGCATGGTCCTTGTCATGTCTGTCTTTCCAGGCTTTGGCGGACAGTCGTTCATCCCGGATGTTCTGAAAAAAGTCGAGAAGCTCAAAGCCTTGCGGGAAAAAAACAAATGGGATTACTGGATCGAGATCGACGGTGGAATCAATGCGGAAACATCAAAGCTGGCTTTTTCCTCCGGCGTCGATGTCATCGTGGCAGGGACATACGTTTTTAAAAATAAAAATATCCGGTCAGCCATAAATACGTTGAAAAGAGAAAAAGTTGAGAAACAGGATGCATGAGCGCATAAGAAATTTTTCAGTCATCGCGCATATCGATCACGGGAAGTCGACTCTTGCTGACAGGTTTCTCGATCTGACCGGCGCCATATCAGAGAGAGAGAAGAAAGATCAGGTGCTGGATGATATGGACCTTGAAAGAGAAAGGGGAATTACGATTAAGGCCCATCCCGTGACGCTGGGCTATAAGGCGAAAGACGGAAAAGACTATATACTGAATCTGATCGATACGCCCGGTCATGTTGATTTTGCTTACGAGGTCTCCCGCAGTCTTGCCGCCTGTGAGGGCGCTCTTCTTCTCGTAGACGCCACGCAGGGTATAGAAGCGCAGACGGTTGCCAACGTGCATCTCGCGCTTGAAAATAATCTCGAGATCATAGCGGTGATCAATAAGATCGATATGCCGTTTGCCATGGTCGATGACGTGAAGAAAAGCGTAGGGGATTTTCTGGGCGTCAAGGAAGATGAGATCTACTGCGTCAGCGCCAAGGAAGGAACAGGGGTGGCTGAAGTTCTGGAAGCGATCGTTCATAAGGTTCCTTGTCCGGTGCAAAGCAGGGAAAACCGGCTGAAAGCTCTTATCTATGATTCTTTTTATGACAATTTCCGGGGGGTTGTGGCGTATATTCGCATCTTTAGCGGGAGCGTTCAAGCAGGCGAAAAGGTCACTTTTATGGCCACAGGAAAATCTTACGAAGTCTCAGAGGTGGGAATCTTTACTCCAAAAGCGGAAAAGAAGCATGAGCTAGGCCTTGGACAGGTCGGATACCTCATCTGCAACATCAAGGACCCCTCGGAAGTCAAAATAGGGGATACGGTCACTCTCACGAAGTATCCTGCCCATTATCCCCTCTCAGGGTTCAAAGAAATGAAGCCCATGGTGTTCAGCGGAATGTATCCTGTTGATGTCAGCGATTACGAGGAGCTTAAAACAGCTCTCGGAAAGCTCAAGCTTAATGACTCTTCTTTTACTTATGAAGTTGAGAACTCTGCGGCTCTCGGCTTTGGTTTCCGCTGCGGATTTCTGGGGCTGCTGCACATGGAAATCCTTCAGGAGAGGATCGAGAGGGAATTCAATGTCGACATCATCATGACCCTTCCAAGCGTTATCTACGAGCTTCAGATGAAAGACGGAAGCCTGAACCGTCTTTCCAATCCCGTGCTTTTTCCGGAAAAGAATCTCATAGAGGAAATACGGGAGCCTTTTGTCCGGATGACCATCCTTACGCCGACGGATGCTATCGGGCCGGTCATGCAGATCGTCAAAGATAAAAGAGGAGATATGACGCATACGGAAACGATCAGTTCTCAGCGGATCATGCTTACCGTGGAGCTGCCTCTTTCGGAAATTTTGGTTGATTTCTACGACAAGCTTAAATCCGTCACCCACGGGTACGGGTCGATGGATTATGAGATCATTGGTTACCGGCCGAGCGAAATGGAAAAGTTGATCATTCTTCTTAATGGCGAGAAGGTTGATGCTCTTACCGCTATCGTTCATAAAGACAAAGTGACGTTGTTTGGAAGGAAGACCGTGGAGAAATTAAAGGAGCTGATTCCCCGGCATCTTTTTGCCGTGCCTGTTCAGGCGGCTGTTGGCGGAAAAATCATTGCAAGAGAAACGGTCAAAGCCCTTAAGAAGAACGTTACAGCCAAATGTTACGGGGGAGATATCACGCGCAAGAAAAAGCTCTGGGAAAAACAGAAAGAGGGAAAGAAGAGGATGAAAGAGATCGGGAAAGTCCGCGTGCCGAAAAATATTTTTGTGGAGGTTTTGAAAAATGTCTAAAGCAAAAAGGCGAAGTCCCAACATTAGGAAAAAAGGCGTTGTCCGTGAAAATGTCGAGGCCATTATATGGGCCGTGGCCCTTGCCTTGCTTATACGGACATTTGTCATAGAACCGTATAAAATTCCGACAGGTTCCATGAAGCCCACGCTTCTGGGTGTGGAATACGACGACAACGGAAAGAAGATTCACGGCGGCGACAAGATACTGGCGAACAAGTTTATTTATTATTTTCAGAAGCCCCAAAGAGGGGATATTATTATTTTTCGCACAAAAGGCATCAAGGGCATAGATCCAAAGAAAAAGGATTTTGTCAAGCGGCTGGCCGGACTTCCCGGCGAGACCGTAGAGATTAAGTATGGCCATCTTTATGTGAATGGTGAAAAGATAACGGAGCCGCAGATCTTTCAGGAGATCAGATATGAAGGGAATCTTGGTTCAGCGGACTTCGGCACAACCGGGAATCCGGTAAAGATACCGGAGAACGGATACTTTGTCCTTGGAGACAACAGCTCCAACAGCAACGACAGCCGCTACTGGGGCTTTGTGCCTAAGAAAAATGTGAAGGGGAAAGCCCTTCTGATCTACTGGCCCCCTTCACGGTGGAGAATTTTAAAATAAAGCTTTTCGGCATGACGCTGAAGAGGGTGTTTCAATGAGAAACAGCACGGTGATGATTCTTGCAGGCGGGCAGGGTTCCCGCATCTATCCTTTGTCCCGGGACAGGGCCAAGCCGGCCATCCCGTTCGGAGGAAAATACCGCATCATTGATTTCGTGCTCAATAACCTGGTGAACTCGGGTTTTTTCCAGGTCTATGTGATAACGCAGTTCAAGTCGCAGTCTCTGAACAAGCACGTCGAGATGGGATGGCGGATGTCGCCCCAGATGGGACACTTTATCAGCCTTGTTCCTGCTCAGATGAGAATGGGAATGACCTGGTACAGAGGAACAGCTGACGCGATTTATCAGAATTTCAATCTTTTTGATGAAGACAATCCTCATGCCGAGCATGTTATGGTCTTCGGCGGAGACCATGTTTATAAAATGGACGTCAATCAGTTTCTTGATCATCACATCGAGAAAAAAGCGGACCTGACCGTATGCGTTATTCCGGTGGACAAAAAAGAAGCCGGAGAGTTCGGCGTTGTGGAAGTCGATAAGAACTGGAGAATCGTCGGATTCCAGGAAAAGCCGGAAAACCCCAAAACGATCCCGGGTGATGAAAACAGATCTCTCATTTCCATGGGGAATTATATCTTTAAAAAAGACATTATTCTCAGGGAACTCATGCGCGGGGAGGAAGAGAACAGGCCGGAGTACGATTTCGGCAAGCACACGATCCCCCAGATGATCGACCGCTGCAACGTCTTTGCCTATGATTTTTCGCGCAACTCACACCCCGGTATGTCAGAAAAGGAAAGAGGGTACTGGAGGGACGTTGGGACAATAGAGGCTTACTTTGAAGCCAACCTTGACCTTGTCTCTGTCAGCCCGCAGCTTAATCTTTACAACGCGCAGTGGCCTCTTCACACATACCACCCGGCCTATCCACCGGCCAAATTTGTTTTCGACAAGGAGAGCGAGAGGCGGGTGGGCCATGCGATTGACAGCATCGTTTCAAGTGGATGCATCATCAGCGGAGGAAAGGTTATTAAATCAGTTCTTTCTCCGGGAGTGAGAGTCAACAGCTACGCCCAGGTGGAAGAAAGTATTTTGATGGAACGAGTCGAAATCGGACGTCATTGTAAGATCCGCAGAGCCATCATCGACAAGGAAGTTTCTGTTCCCGAGGGAACTGTTATCGGATATAATCCCAATGAAGACAGGAAAAGATTTTTTGTTACAGATACAGGAATCACGGTGATTCCAAAGAAAGAGCACTTAATATAAAACACAAAGAGAGAGGAAAAGGAGCAGGAGATGAAGAAGACCATATTATCTCTGAAGAAGGACAAGATCAAAACCATTATTGCTGCCAGCGAGGTCGTGCCTTTTGCGAAAACAGGAGGCCTGGCTGATGTTGCAGGGGCTTTGCCGGCTTTCCTCGAAGAGCACGGCACGGAAGTAGTCGTTATTATGCCGTATTACAGCCTTGTCAAAAAAGGAAAGTTTAAAGTCAGGAGCACGGGCAAGACTTTTCATGTGAAGATAGGGGCTCATAGTTTTGTCGGCGAGTTTATCGAAGCTGACATAACGAAAAAAAGCAAAATCTATTTTATCAAAAATGATAAGCTCTACGACCGGGCAAACCTTTATGTCGATGACGAGGGAAAGGATTATCCAGACAACCTTGAGCGTTTTATTTTCTACAGCCGCGCGGTTCTTGAGTTTATGAAAATTTTTAATTTTAAGGCTGACGTCATTCACTGCAATGACTGGCAGTCAGGTCTTGTACCGGCTTACCTGAAGACAGTTTTGCACAAGGATCCTTTTTACCAGAAAGTCGCGACGGTTTTTACAATCCACAACCTGGCTTATCAGGGGATCTTCAAGCATTCAGAATTTGCCAAAACAGGCCTTCCTCATGACGTTTTCAGCATCAACGGGATAGAATTCTACGGCGACATGAACCTTCTTAAATCAGGCCTTGTTTATTCGGATATTCTGAATACGGTGAGCGAAAAGTATGCTCAGGAGATTCAGACCGAGGACTATGGTTGCGGGTTAAACGGAGTTCTCAGTTACCGGAAGGACGATTTATACGGCATTCTCAACGGAGTGGACTATAATGTCTGGTCACCAGAAAAAGATGCCCACTTGGAAAAGAGGTATTCTCTTAGAACCCTTTCGGGGAAAGAGGAATGCAAAAAATCTTTGATAAAAAAATACAAGCTGAAAATATCTCCTGAACAGCCGCTTTTGGGTACGATTTCACGCCTGGCCGATCAGAAAGGATTTGACATTCTTCTGGATGCAATGGAGATTATCGTCAAGTTGGGAGTCGGGTTTGTTCTTCTCGGGACGGGAGATCCTGTTTACCATAAGCGCTTTGCGGAGATCGCGGAGCAGTATTCTGACCGGATAGGTGTACGGCTGATGTTTAATAACGAGCTGGCTCACCAGATTGAAGCCGGTTGTGATATGTTTCTCATGCCTTCCCGTTACGAGCCTTGCGGATTGAACCAGATCTACAGCCTGAAATACGGAACTGTTCCCATCGTGAGGGCGACCGGCGGACTGGATGATACCATTGAAAACTATAACCGGGAATCAGGCAAGGGCAATGGATTCAAATTCGAGCGGTATTCTCCTGTAAGCCTGATAGCCAAGATCCTGGAAGCCATCAACCTTTATGACGATAAAAAGCACTGGAAGAAAATCGTCCAGAACGGCATGAAGCAGGATTTCTCATGGGATGTGTCGGCGAGCAAGTACGTGAAGCTTTATAAGAGGGCTATAGACAAATTAAAGAATAAATAAGGTACTGTTTCGTGTTGATAGTACAATATAAAGATTGCAGAGAAAAAAATTTTTTTATAATATAAAATAAATCTGATCTGTTTTCGTCTTAATATTCAGAAGACAGAAAAAAGGAGGAAGAATAAATGAAGAAATCGATTTACTTGATCTCGCTTGTTTTTATTGCCTCGCTTCTTTTAACCGGATGCACGGCATCAGAGCAGGGCACAACAACAGGCGCGCTTCTTGGCGCAGGAACCGGCGCTGTTATCGGGCATCAGACAGGCAACCGGGCTGAGGGAGCGTTGATAGGCGGCGCTTTGGGAGCCATAACAGGGCATGCTATCGGCAAAGCCAACGAGAACCAGGGAACAGCTGTTCCTCAGACAATCGTCAAATGCCCGTATTGCAAGTCCAACATCGATGTCACGGGATTTCCTCAGGGTTCCAACGTCAGATGTCCGGCATGCAATAACGTGTTTACTTACTAAGATCCAAGAATTTCATTTCCTCAAAAGAGCCTGCTTTTAAAGCAGGCTCTTTTTTTGTTATAATGGATAAAAGATTTTTGCGAGGAATAAGATTATGGATTTTCCAAAAGATGTCGGCCGGAACGATCCTTGTCCCTGCGGCAGCGGGAAAAAATTTAAAAAGTGCTGCTGGGAGAAGTACGAGAAAAAAAGGGACGTCTGGCGCTGGCTTCACACAGGAAGGAAGGCGCTGGGGAACAGGATTTTTAAAAAATAGAAAGCTGCTGTCTGTAAAGAGTTTTTTATTGCGCTATAAATAGAAAAGCAGGTTTGAAACTTGTTGTTTTTGCAGGTAGTTTGAAGTGTGAAATTTGAAATGTGAAATTATTGTTTGTTTTTCATTTTATATTCCAAATTTTAAACTTCTCATTTAGTGTTTTTACGCATCTTTCATCATTTCAGTTAAGACGATATTCGTAATAAAGAGAATTTGATCCAAAGAAAGGAAAAAACTGTGTCCGAGTGTTCGAAAGCAAAAAATCTGAAAAACTGCAACTGTTCCTATGAACCCTGCAGCCGAAAGGGCATCTGCTGTGAGTGCATATTGTACCACAGAAGAATCGGCGAACTGCCGGCCTGCTATTTCCCGGACAGCGTGGAAAAAACTTATGACCGGAGCATCGAGAGATTTATCCAGATGCACAGAAAATAAAAAATCAAAAAGCAAAAATCAAAAATAAGGAACGCTTGAGCGCAGATGAAAAAATCTGATGCAAGATACATGATGCACGATAATGAGGAAGGATTGCTACGCACAGATAATTAAAAAGTTCACCGCGTAATCACATCAAAGAACCGTCAATGCTTTGTGGAGGACGGAGATACCACGTGATTCGCTTTCAGAGAAATCGTGGCAAGCACGGATTATCCGCTATTTTTTAGGATTCAGAGTTTCGAATTTTGGATTTTTTTTATTTTTTTCATCGATCAGCTTAAGAAGTCCGTATAAGGTTTCGAGACAGGGGGTGCGTGCTCCGGTCTCCCTGGCTATGCGAACGGCATTTCCAAGGATAGCTTCAACTTCCATAGGCCTTTTTGACTCAAAGTCAAGGCACATGCTTGTCTTGTAAGGCTTCATATTTTTTGTGTCATCGATATTTTTCTTTATGACAGACAAAGGGAGAGCGTTTCCTGTTTTTTCAGCAATAAGAAGGACCTCTTCCATGATCTTTTCAACAAGGCCTCTTGTCTCGTGAAGATCCAGGATTTCTCGGGTCGTAGCACCGCCGCAGAGCACAGATATCGGGTTGAAAGGGGCATTCCATACAAGCTTTTGCCACCTGGATTTCCGGATGTTATCTGTTGTGTCGCAGGGGACGCCGGCTTGACCAAAGAGAAAGCACAGGTCTTGTGTTTTTTTTGATAAGCCTTTCGGGTAAAGGCCGAATTTCAGGCGGCCATAATCCATGTGATGGATTTTTCCCGGAGATGTACGGCTCACGCAGGTAAAGGCAATGCCGCTGATGATCTCTGCATCAGGGAAAGCGTGAGCGACAGGCTCTTCTATATCAATGCCGTTTTGAAGAAGGACAACAGAAGATTTTTTTGTGACAAAGCGGCTGATAATATCAGGCACGCTGATTTCAGGGAGCACTTTAAGAGCAACAAGGATATAGTCGAATTCCTGCAAAGGCTTATCTGAAAAACGGTAGACCTCTTCGGGCTGAAAGGAAAAATCACCCCAGTGGCTTTTCACAAAGATGCCGCTTGTTTTGACGGAGTCGTAGTCAGACCGACACAGAACCGAAACAGAAGCGCCTGACTGTGAGAGCTTGCCGCCGTAAAGAGAGCCGACTGCTCCGGTGCCGACAACAAGAACAGAAGGATGAAGGCTTTTTTTCATGCAGAAAGTATAACACGGTCTTAAAAAAGAAAGAAGGCTTGCGTAGAGGCTATTTCCTGTTTCTTTTCCACCACACGAAAATCCCTGACAGGAAAATAAGTGCCGGGAATCCGATGACAAGAGCGACAAAAATGATATTCATCTGCTTTGCCGAAAGTGTCGTATGGACGCTGATGATGTCGCGCGGCGGGATAGCGATAAGATTTTTCTTTTCCGCCATCCAGTTAAAAGCGTTCATGGCGAGGATGCCGTTTCCAACGCTTCCGATCTGATAGTTGGTAAAAAAATCAGAATCTCCTATAACAACGATTTTCGAGCCGGTTTCCGGATTTTCTCCTGCGGCCGCTACGGTGACCGGGCCCTTGAGGTCTTTCCCTTCGTCAAAAACGAAATTTTCGTTGAGAATATCTGTTTCACCCCATCCGTGCTCTGATGTATAGGCCAGACGTGAAACATGAAAGGCGTTATCTTTTGTCTCCTTAAGGATTTCGACAGATCTCGCCAGATAGAAGATAACAGCAGCATTTTCCAGGTTTTTTGTTACATCGTGCTCTTCAAAGCTGTCGACGTAAAGGTTTGCCGGGCTGACAAGAGGAAGCATTTTTGCCGGATCGACGATAATTGTATTAAAGAGAGCGAACCCGAATTTTTCAAGGAGGCTTTCTATTCCTGTCTGAAAATCCTCCTGACCTTTTTTATAGACCGGATCAAGCGCTGCAAAGAGGTTCCCTCCGCCGCGGACATAGTCTTCCAGAATTAGCAGCTCGTCTTCCGTATATTTCAAAAGCGGGCTGATGATGGCTACCACATCGGCTTCTTCTTTTGAAAGCTTCTCCATGCCAAGCAGCTTGATGGAGGTCACGTCATAGTTGTCTCTTTCCAATGCCCGCTTGATCTGGCTGAGGCCCTTTTCTGTTTCAGTCGCTATGCTTTTTTCACCGTGGCCTTCAATGAAAGCGATCTTCAGCTTTTTCTCTTCGATAACCGAGAGTATGGCTGAGGTGATGGCCTGTTCTCCTTTGAACGACTTCAGCTGAGGGTCTCCTCCGTAGCGCATGGCAGAAAAATCAAACTCGGCGATATCCATATCTGTCAGGTGCTTGATCTTATCCCCTGATTCAATAATGATCCGGTTGGCTGTTTCAATGTTGTATTTTTTTGCCATCATCTGTGTGCGCGAGATGTCCAGTTCCGGATCGATCATTTCCACATGAATCTTGCGAGTCATCGTCTTGTATTCTGAAAGAAGATTCTGTATCTTTGGATAAAGAGGAGAGTTCTGAGAGTAGAGGACAATAAGGGTGATGTCTTTATCCAGGCCCTTGAGGATGTTGTCGGATTTTTCCGAAAGGCTGAAGATTTTTGTCCGCGTGACGTCATAGCGCCGGTAATGCTTTACGCTGATGAAGTTCAGGGCGACAAGAATTCCCAGAAAGATGATCGTATAAAGAAAGCTTGTCAGACCGAAAAAAACTTTTTGCTTTTTTACTGTTTTTCCTACCTGGTCCATCTTCGTGACTCCAGTGAGCGGATGCTGAGAAAGAGAAAAAATAATATAAAAGACAAGAAGTAAACAATATGTCTCGTATCGATAATGCCGATTTTGAAAAGGTCAAGATGCCGGATAAAATTGAGATACTGGAGAACAAAACGCATGATCCCCGGAGGTAAAAGGGTTTCGATGGCAGAGACCAGGAAAAGCCCCAGTATGATTCCAAAGCTGACCATGGCTGATATGATCTGATTTTCTGAAAGAGTCGAAGAAAAAAGGCCTATGGCGATGAACATGGCCCCAACAAGGAGAACGCCCAGGAAAGCAGAAAGAATTGGGCCTATATCAGGCGGCTGAAAAAGAAAGAGAATGCCAACGTAGATAAAAGTCGGGATCCAGAGAAAGAAATAAAAGAAAAAAGCTCCAAAGAATTTTCCTGTGATCAGCTGAAAGTCGTTCAAAGGAAATGTTAAAAGGAGCTCCAGGGTCCCTTCTCGTCTTTCTTCTGAAATAAGCCTCATGGTCAGGACAGGAACGAGAATGAATAACGTGATCCAGAAAAATATGTCGCCAAAAATATACTGCATGATAGACCCTTCGACCTGGACTTCCGGCCGGTTGGCCGCGTTGAGGAGAAAATAGAAAAGAAGCCCGTTGATAATATAAAAAACAGCGGCAAGGACATAGGCTACAGGAGTGTAAAAATACAGAGAAAACTCTTTTTTGGCTATTGTCCAGGTCGTTTTCATTCTTTTTGCGTAAGCTCCAGAAAAATGGATTCCAGGGTGACTTTATCTTTTTTCATCTCAAGAAGAGTCGTCTTGGACGAAACGGCCGCATGAAAAATACGCTCACGAACACGCTCCTCGCTTGGAGAGAGCGTTTCCACAATGACAGAGCCGACCGATGTCTCGATGATGCCGGTAACGCCTTCGATGGTTCGGCAGGCTTTGATAAACTCCTCCTTTTCTCCTTTGAATTCAAGAGTGATGCGGACAGCTCCTGCAGAAGGCGATGTGAGTTCATCCATGCCGGACTGCTTGACGATACGTCCCTGATGAATGATGATGACCTTTTCACAGACCGCCTCGACTTCCGTGAGAATATGGGTCGAAATAATGATTGTCCGGTCCTTGCGCAGCTCCTTTATCAAGTTCCTCACCTGGACGACCTGACTGGGGTCGAGGCCAACGGTCGGCTCATCAAAGATGAGGATCTCGGGGTTGCTGATGAGAGCCTGGGCAAGGCCGACTCTTTGACGGTATCCCTTGGAGAGTTTTCCAATGATCCTTTTGCGGACATTCTGAAGCTGACATTTTTGTACGGATTCTTCAAGGGATGAAACGATCTTTTTTTTTGGAATGCCTTTAAGGGCCGCGCAATAAAGAAGAAACTCGTCAACGCTCATATTGCTGTAAAGAGGGGTGTCCTCAGGGAGGTAGCCGATGAGACTTTTGCTTTCTTCGGAATGGGGAAAAAGGCTTTTCCCTTTTATAAAGACTTCTCCGCCGTCAGGGCTCAGGAAAGACGTCAGGATCCTCATGGCTGTCGTCTTACCGGCCCCGTTCGGGCCGAGGAGGCCGACCACTTCTCCTTTTTCGATCTGAAAGGATACAGAATCAAGAGCCTGGATCCGTCCGAAGCTCTTGCTGACATCTTTAACCCGTATCATAGTTATCGCCCTTAATGTGTTGAAAGGGGTTATTTTAGAAGTACCGAATAAAAAAATCAAATACTTTTTCTTTATTTAACGTCATAGTGTTTTCTGACAAAAAAGATTTTTTGTTGTTTGTAGGCAAGGAAATTCTATATAATACTCTCTTATTCTTGATAACAGTCTACCGGCATGAAACAGGAACACATTTACAACAGAAACAAGACGCGGAGCTTTCTCAAAAAGCTCAACGAAAAGAAGAGCCTTAAGAAAATTTTTTTTTATCTCAAAAAAAGGCACTGGGCTCTGTCCTGTGCTGAATCCTGTACAGGAGGACTGCTGTCTTTTATAATAACGTCAAAGCCCGGCGCATCGGATATTTTTCAAGGGGGCGTTGTGGCTTACAGCAATGAAATCAAGGAATCTTTTCTTGGTGTCAGCAAAGAAACGCTGAGGCGTTTTGGTGCTGTCAGCGGCGATGCTGTCGAGGAGATGGCCTTGGGGGCTCTCAGGATGTTTCGCTCTGATGTCAGCGTTTCGATAAGCGGTATCGCAGGGCCCTCGGGAGCGAGCCGGGAAAAGCCTTTAGGACTTATCTGGATAGCCGTATGCATCGGGAGCTCTGCAGAGAGGTTCTCTTTTCATTTTGGCGGGAACAGAAAGAGGATAAGGCACATGGCCGCAAGAGCAGCGCTTTATCTTACTGCGGAGAAGCTGGGATCGCTTGTGCGGAAAAATACAGGAACGGCATGATAAAAAGAACATTTTTTGCTTTTCCCCTGACGCGGGAATTCGTTACATATTATGAAAAAGCCGTTTATCCTTTTCTGTCGTTAAAGGAACTGAGACCTGTAAAGCCTGAGAACGGTCATATAACTTTGAAATTCCTCGGCCCGACACAGGAAGAGATCATCCCGGATATTTTAAAAAAGGCAGAGGAAAGGCTGAAAGGAGAGGTGTCTTTTTCAACCCGCCTGAAAGGTTTTGGTGTTTTTCCCAATAAGAAGAGAGCCCGCGTCCTCTGGCTTGGATTTGATGACAGTGAAGGGAAAATGAGAAAGATTGCCGGAGAGGTCGATAAGGCGCTGGAACGCTTTGGATACAAGAGGGAATTACGTCTTTTTCAGCCGCACATGACGATTGCGCGGGTCAAAAAAACCTTGACGCCTGAATCCTGTGAAAGAATACAAAAAAAAATTGAAGAAAAAATGTATGTTGAAAAGATAAAAATAGATATGATAACATTTTTCGAAAGCGTTTTAACCCCTCAGGGGCCGAACTATAACACGCTCTATCGCATCCCTTTAGAATTAATGTCATAAGTGTATCAATAACAGGAGGTTAACTACTATGGCTGAAAGTAAAAATTCAATAGAAAAGGGAACAAAAGAAAAAGCCATGAAATCGACTGTTGCTCAGATAGAGAAGCAGTTCGGTGAGGGCACGATCATGAAGATGGGAGAAGGCGTCAAGATTCACGTGGCGACAATATCCACTGGTTCTCTTTCTCTGGATATCGCAACAGGCATCGGGGGGATTCCGCGCGGACGGATCATTGAGATCTTCGGCCCGGAATCATCAGGGAAAACGACCCTTGCTCTTCAGATCGTTGCCAACGCCCAGAAAGCCGGAGGGATCGCCGCTTACATCGACGCGGAAAATGCTCTTGATCCGACTTATGCCAGAAAGATAGGCGTCAGTATCGAGGAAATCCTTGTCTCGCAGCCAGACTCGGGTGAAGACGCGCTGACGATTGCTGAAATGCTTGTGAAAAGCAATGCGATCGATGTCATCGTGATTGATTCTGTTGCCGCTCTTGTTCCCCGCGCCGAGTTGGAGGGGGATATGGGAGACAAGCACGTAGGGCTTCAGGCGCGCCTGATGTCGCAGGCTCTTCGGAAGCTGACCTCAAGCATCAACAAGTCCAGGACGTCGTGTGTTTTCATCAACCAGATACGAGAAAAAATAGGCGTCATGTTCGGAAATCCGGAAACAACGCCCGGCGGAAGAGCTCTGAAATTTTACGCGTCCATGAGACTCAACATCAGGCGCATCAGCACGATTAAAACCAGCAGCGACGAGGTCATCGGCAACCGGACGCTTGTCAAAGTCGTAAAGAACAAGCTGGCGGCTCCTTTTAAGAGCGCGGAGTTTGACATCATTTACAATGAAGGGATCTCCCGCGAGGGGGATGTTCTTGATCTGGCTGTCAAAAACAGTCTTGTTGAAAAAAAAGGATCGTGGTTTTCCATCGGTGAGGAACGGATCGCCCAGGGGAGGAGCGGCGCTGTCAGTGAATTGAAAACAAATAAAAAGCTCTTTGAGAAACTTGTTCGCGATATAAGAAAGATACACTTTTCAAGCAAGGAGGAATAGAGTGAAAAAAATTATTTGTTTTCTATTTGCTGGATTTTTAATGATTGTCTTTATTTCTGAAAGTTATTCCGGCACGGCTGAAGAGCTGCAGAAAGAGTTCATCTTTGTCAGTGAAGCGGCAGGACAGGCCGTTGTCACGGTCAACGCGACGAAGACTCTTGTTCAAAAATACGGTTTCCGCGACCTGCCTTTCCGGGATCCTTTTTTTGATGAATTTTTCAAGGATTTTTTCGGCCCCATGCCTGAGCAGAAAGAAAGGCAGTACAGGATGCAGGGTCTCGGCTCGGGTTTCATCATCGATAAAAGCGGCTACATCCTTACGAACGATCATGTCGTGGAAGACGCAGATGAGATCGAGGTTACCCTTCCTGACGGGAGGCGCTATCCTGCAACGGTCATTGGACAGGACAAAAGGAGCGACGTTGCCGTCTTGAAAATAGAAGGCGAGGATCTGCCGATGCTTGCCATGGGGAATTCTGACCAGCTGAGGACAGGACAATGGGTCATTGCTGTCGGAAATCCGTTTGGGAACGTGGTGAACAATCCAGACCCGACGATAACGGTCGGCGTTGTCAGCGCGCTTCACAGGAGCCTGGATGTGGGAGAGCAGGACGGCCGCTTTTACGGCAATCTGATTCAGACGGACGCCGCGATTAACAGAGGAAATTCAGGTGGTCCGCTCTTGAACCTCAAAGGCGAAGTTGTGGGGATTAATACGCTCATCTTCAGCACGACAGGAGGAAATCAGGGCATAGGATTTGCGATTCCTATCAATCATGCCAAAAGAGTTTATGAGAATATCATCGGCGGAAAGGAGATTACCTATCCCTGGCTGGGTATATGGATCCAGCCCTTGAACAGGGATATCAACAAGCAGTTTGGACTTGAGACAGAAGGACTGGGAGCTCTGATTTTCAAGATCCAGGAAGGAAGCCCGGCCGAGAAGGCCGGTATTCAGGTAGGGGATGTCGTCCTGAAGATCGCCGATAAGGATATTCGTAATCCGCATGATCTTGTCAATATCGTTTCAGGGCTGGAAGTCGGGCAAAAAGTGAAAGTGAATATTATCCGCGAGGGGGAAACTCTTGAGATAGAGGTGGAAATCGGCGCCAGGCCTTCAGAATTTATTGTGGCAAAAAGAACTCTTGAGAAAAAGGCGAAGCCTCAGGAAAAAGACTCCTGGAGGGGAATAAAAGTCAGAGATATTACGGATGAGGACAGGACCCGCCTCAAAGATAAAGAGATCAAGGGTGTCATTGTCGACAGTGTGGAGCCATACTCGCCGGCTCATTTTTCAGGGATACGCAAGGGAAGCCTCATCGATGAGGTGAACCGCGTTCCCGTCGCTTCAGCAGAAGAATTCTATCAGATTGCCAGCGAATTGAAGGGAAAGATCCTGGTTCATACTGACGGCGGCTATTTTGTGATCGATGAAGAGAAAGAAAAAGAAAGCGGAGAGGATGAATCTCGGTGAAATCAGAGGATCTCAGGCAGAAGTTTCTCGGATTTTTTGAAAAGAAAGGGCACAAGGTGTGCAAGAGCGATTATCTTGTCCCGCCGTCGGATCCCACTCTTCTTTTCACGACAGCCGGAATGGTCCAGTTCAAGCCTTTGTGGGCAGGGGCGAAGCTGGATTTTTCTCGTGCGGCGAGCGTACAGAAGTGCCTTCGTGCAGGAGGAAAAGGGAGCGATCTGGAAAATGTCGGTAAGACTCTTCGCCATCATACGTTTTTTGAAATGCTGGGAAATTTTTCATTTGGCGACTATTTCAAGGAAGAGGCGATTGTGTGGGCGTGGGAGTTTGTTGTAGAGGTCCTGCGCATGGATTCGTCAAAGATCTTTATTACGGTTTTCAAAGATGACGATGAGGCTGCTCAGATTTGGCAGAAAAAAATCGGCATCGCGGAAAACAGGATTATCCGCCTCGGAGAAAAGGATAATTTCTGGGGGCCTGCCGGTGAGGAGGGGGC